>NZ_JABXHF010000001.1:0-154833 GCF_013393565.1 Virgibacillus sp. | reverse complement strand
GTTCATCATAAACAACAACACAAACGAAAAACCAATGCTAATGAGCGCATAATAGGTAGCAATTTTTGTTTGCCCAGATTCAATAGCAAGATAAATAGCTGTTGGAATGGTTTGCGTCTTTCCTGGAATATTTCCGGCAAACATTAAGGTTGCTCCAAATTCACCAAACGCCCGTGTAAAACTTAAAATAAATCCAGTGGCAATTGACCGATAGGATAACGGAATGGTAATTAGAAATAGCAGCTTCCAATTAGATGCTCCATCTACTTTGGCCGCACCACGAATAGTATCATCAACCATTTGAAAACCGGTTTTCAGTGATTGATACATAAGCGGGAAAGCAACTACACTTGCAGCTATAACCGCTGCAGTGACGGTAAACAACAGGGGTTGTCCGGTTAGCCAGGAGATAGCTTGCCCAACAAAGCTGTTATTACCAAAAATAATAATTAATAAAAAACCAATGACGGTTGGCGGCAAAACAAGAGGAAGGAAGACAACCGTCTCTAAAATGGCGCGTCCTTTCACATTTTTTTCGGTCATCCAATACGCCACAATCATAGCAAATACAAATACAATCCCTGTTGCGATACTGGCTACGACTAACGAAAGTTGAACAGGGTGCCAAGACCACATCATGTATCCTCCACCAGCTTATCACAAATGACAAATCCGTAAACTTCAAATAGCGCTTTACTCGTTTCATTTTGCGCATAGTTATAAAATTGTTCTGCCGCTGCTTGCTTTTCTTGAGAACGTTCATTACCATTTTCAATGACCGCTACATAATAGGATATTGGGGTATGTAATGCGCCATCTATTTTCTCTATAATATCTACTTCGTTCACACGATGGAGATCACTGCTATAGACTATACCAGCAGACACCGCTTTATCTTTTACTAATTGCAAGACATGAGATACGTCTTTAGCAAATACCATTCGTCCTTGCAACTCATCCCAAAAACCCATTTTTTGTAATGCTTCTTGTGCATAGAAGCCTGCTGGTACGGATTCCGGTGTACCAAGAGCAAATTTTTGATTCGTGTTAACAACATTTTGTAGCGTTGAAACAGGACCACCTTGTGGCTGGATAGCAACTAATTGATTATGTAACAATTCCTCGCCCTGTTCAATATACCCTCCCTCTAATAACAGATCGTAATCTTTTTTAGAAGCAGAAAAAAAGACATCAATAGGTGCCCCTTGTTCTACTTGCTTCCGTAGCGCCCCTGTCCCTCCAAAATTAAATGTTACTTCCATATTTGGGTTTTCCTTCTCGAAGTTTTCTTTTATTTCTGTTAATACGTCCATCATGCTGGAAGCCGCAGAAATCGTAAGTTCTATGGAGCCTTTGGCATTTGAGTTAGAGTTAGATGCATTTCCACAAGCAGTTATAATGATGAGCACAGCTACAAGTATGAGTATGGTTTGTTTTTTCACATTGCTCCATCCTTTTATACGTATCTTATTGTTGCCACTTTATTTCATTCAATAAAAGTGATTGACTCGCTTCAAACTTACGTCTTATAATACGAGCCTCTTTCATCATTTTCCTGTTTAACCTTGCTCTATATCTTTGCTAACTTCCATGACAAGATGTCCCAATTCAGGCAAGATTAACTTTTCCATCGCTAGTTTTACCGCCCCACTAGAACCTGGTATGGCAAAAATAACACGATTTTGCGAAACGCCGGCGACTGCTCTTGATAACATGCTTGCTGAACCGATGTCCAATTGGTAACTAAGCATACGAAATAACTCACCAAAGCCAGGTAATTCTTTATCTAATAATGGCTTGACAGCTTCAATGGTGACATCGCGTTTGGAAATGCCTGTACCTCCATTTATAATCACAGCTTCTATGTCTGTTCCATAGCTGTTTATATGCATTTCAATCATGCCTTTTTCATCTGGGATTACATCGTAAGCAGAAACAGCATGACCTTCCTCTCCCAAAAAGGATTGAATGAATCTTCCACTTTTATCGGTTTCCTTATTTCTTGTATCACTGATGGTTAAAATAGCACATGTAACAGCGTTTGGTGATGCCTTTCGATGGTCTTGTAACAATCGTGTAGCCCCCTTAATGTTCTATATTAGCCACATATTTGTGATATTCGGACTGTCGATTTATATTAAAAAATGCTTTGGTATCATCTATTTTCACATAACGTGTAGCTATTTTTTCCAATAAGTGATCAATCCTCCGTTCTTCTTGATCAAGCTGCGTTTTAATCTTGTCTTTTATAGTACAACGAAATAACCCCACAAGGACTTGCATTTTTTCATCTACTATGGGAATAACTGCGTCTATCTCATCTCCCATCTCCCGCAACAAAACCTCTAGTACGTCTGACTTCATAAACGGCACATCGACAGGCAAGGTGAGCAACCACTCTGTTTCACAAGAAGTCATTGCGGAATAAATTCCTGCAAGCGGACCATCCCCTTGATAATGCGGGATATCCTCTATGATTTTCACATCCGTATCATCATGCCTAAAGCAAGCCGCTAGAGCTGGACTAGTTACCAAAAAAATCTTGTTAACAAACGGACGCAATACAGCGATGGAAATTTGATAAAAAGCTTTTCCGTCTTTTTTAGCAAATGCTTTTGGGGAGCCAAATCTTCTTGACGCCCCTCCCGCAATGACGGCTCCAGTTATATCCTGCTCCATGGAAGCCCTCCTTTTTAGAGCTATTTAAAGTTATGAGAAATCACCCATTACACTGTAAAGTGAAAGACCGACGACTTTAGTGGTGGAAATTTCAAGAGGTCACCAATAGAGATACAGTGAGGATTTTATCCCACATGAATTGTTTAGTATCCCATTGATATAACATAAATCTTTCAAAGATTATTTAGGTGTTGTTATCTCCGCTTAGACTTGCATTTTCCGATTATTAAAGTGGTATTCAAGATAAAATTACCCTCCGCTTACAGGAGGAATAAAAGCAATTGTATCCCCAGCTTTTATAACTTCTGAATCCATTACATATTCCTCATTAATTGCTGTCATTATTGTTTCCATTTGCGATAACGAATAGCTTTCCTGAAGTTGCTTTTTCAATTCATGAATAGTCATTTCTTCAGCCTCTACTTGTAAACGGTCTGTTCCTATGTCTTCTCGAAGCTGTGCAAATAATAAAACCTCTACCATGCATACCCCTCCTTCTATTAAATGACACTTGAAATATAATGCTTATCGATTATGATTTCCTTAGCAAAGTGAATTTGCATCGATTCACTCTATTTATCTACGCATCTATTGCTTGAAACTTAGCCACCTATATAAGACATTTCAATTTTTGTTTTATTCTTTGCCGACTCTTCTGTTCGTTCATCCGAGTACCGATCCGTTCTGTTCTGCCACGTCGATACAATCGCTGCACGCACAACTTCATCACCAGAATTAGAACGTAGTATACTTTTTAGATCTAACCCATTAGATGCAAAGAGGCATGTATATAGCTTCCCATCAGCCGCAACTCTTGCTCTTGTGCAAGTAGAACAAAAAGACTCGGAAACAGAGGTAATAAAGCCAACTTCTGTATTCGTTCCGACATAACGATACCTTTTCGCAACTTCACCAACATAAGCAGGATTTACGGCTTCTAAAGCAAAATGCTTGAATAATTCATCATAAAGTTCTTTTTTTGTCATCACTTGACGAAAGTTCCAACCGTTCGCTGTACCAACGTCCATAAATTCAATAAATCTCAACGTAATTCCACGTTTCTTAAAATAAGTAGCCATTGGAATTACTTGATGATCATTCATTCCTTTTTTTACTACCATATTGACCTTAACGCCTAACCCGACTTCTTTAGCCTTATCAATCCCTCTTAAAATCATTTCTGTTTTGTAAGCGGCATCATTAATTATCATAAAAACATCGTCGTTTATGGCATCTAAGCTCACATTCACCCTATGCAAACCTGCCTCCTTCAAACGAGGAGCCATACGTTCCAATAATGAGGCGTTCGTTGTCAATGCAACATCTTCTAATCCATGAATAGACACTAGCTTATCAATTAACACTGGTAAATCTTTACGCAACAAAGGCTCTCCGCCCGTTAAGCGAATTTTCCTTATTCCTAATGAAACAAAAATTTTCGCCACTCGCTCTATCTCTTCAAATGAAAGCAACTGCTCTCTTTTCATAAACGAAAAATCGTTTCCAAACATTTCCTTTGGCATACAATATCTACAACGAAAATTACAACGATCTGTCACAGAAATCCGCAAGTCATGTAAAGGACGTCCAAATTTATCTTTCATTTCAGACAAGTAACCCTCTCCTTTTCCCTTCCTTCTTACGTCCATTCTAACAGAATTAATCTTTAAAAACCTTACAAAATCGTGAATTGTTAGAATAAAGAAGCTGTATAGCACAAAAGCAATTTAGAGGGGTAAAGTAAGCACAAGGAGTGGAGGTTTATTCACCCTCCACTCCTTGCTATTACTCCAAGAATAGTCTACAAACCATTGAACAAATTATACATTCATGTATTCTGTATAATCCATACCTCATTTTAGAAAGAGAAAGAAAGCTCAAAGCATTTTTCTTTAAGGCAAGTTTATACTTCGTTCATGCACTTACAACGCTATTTTTGTAGCATCTTTCGGATATCATCACTGAACAAATGCCCATCTAATACGCCTGCCATATGCCCTTTTAAGCTCTCAATTTCTACTAATTCTGCTTCTTTGCCTAATTTCAACAACGTATCAACCATACGACGATTATAAATGGTCGGCTGGAGTAAATCACGCGTGCAAGAAATCATTAACACGTTAGCCTGTATTCTGTCTAACGCTTCTTCTAATGAACCTATACCGTGAGCGATATCATGCATCATCGTTGCTCGACAAGTATAATACCAATGACTAGCATCCATAACTGGCATTCCCGCTTTCACAGCGTCATACAACTGTTGCTCGTAACCTGTTCTCATATGAAGATATTCGTAAGGAGCTTGTTCATCACTATTTCGCTGATATGTATCTTCATACAGCTCTGGTGTAAACGCACCTGCATTCATCATTTGAATAGCTAAGTGCAAGCCTTCTTCAGGTCCTTGATCGTCCACATAATTACCATTATTCCAATTCGAATCTAGTTCAATTGCTCGCATGGCATGTTGTAGCACATTAAACGATGTTATGACTGGATTTTGTGGATTGGTTATTACTCCAATTATACGTTCTACCATGTCTGGATAGTGGACTGCCCAATTTAATGAAATAAACCCACCAGCTGAAGCCCCCATGACAGCATGTAGTTTCTTAATACCTAGCTGTTTCGTAATAAAATCATGCTGTATACCCGCCATATCACGAAATGTAAATGGCGGAAAATCCATCCCCCATATTTGCCCTGTCTCTGGGTTAATTGTTCTTGGGCCTGTTGTAATTACCTTCGGATGATAAGCTTGTACATTCGCCAAATTATCTGTACTAATAACAAAGAATTTATTCGTATCAACTGCTTTACCTGGGCCGATCAAAGAGTCCCAATAGCCGCTTGTCTCATCCTCAGGAGAATACTTTCCTGCCGCATGGCTAGAAGCGCTAAAATAATGTGCCACTACCACTACATTTGATTTGTCTTTGTTTAATTCCCCGTATGTCTCATACCCTAAAGTTACAGGGATCGCTTTCCCGCATTCCAATGTATAACTGTCTAACGAAAATTGCTTTTTTTCAACATGATTCATATCCATCGTAAAGCCTCCCTTTCATCATTTCTTTAGCTGATTGCTTGCTTTTAATCTTCTGTCTTCCCTCCTGTTTCTGGTAGTAAGAAGGAACCAATAAAAAATGATAAGCTTAATAGAATCGCACAATATAATCCAGCCTGGAAGCCAGATACATCAATTAACACTCCCACAAAATAATAGGCAACCGTTTCAAACATATAAGCAAACGACCAGAAGAATCCCATGATTAACGTTAATTTGCTTGGTGTCATATCAGGAAGCTCTTGTGGAATCGTAACCAATGCTGTCATTGGCAAGAACATGAAGAATCCGACCAGTGCTGCCATAGCTAACGCCAATGCACCCGATGTTGTCATGACCATGATTACAGCTGATACCGTCATCGCTAGCCCTGACCAACGAAGTACTGGCAAACGGCGAGCAAATCGCTTCGTTACCATAATTCCAAATATCGTTCCGACTACTCCGGCGATCGCTACTACTGTACTCAGCGTTTTTGGATTGATTGCAGCACTATCTGAAACTGGGAAAATTGTAAGAATAACGATATATAACAATAACAAGCCAGCATAAGTAAACGGAAAGACATAATTAAACTTATCCTTTAAACCATCTTTAAATGTGTATGTTTTCACCGTTTTTTGATCGTTAGAGGTTTGATTTAGTTCAAAATCTTCCCCAAATATGAGCCATAATACGAATAACACAAGGCTACAGGCTGTAAAAAACAGGATACTATTTTGCCAAGTTACTAGCCACGTAAAAACAGGTGTTACAACAACCATAGCAATAATACTTCCCACATTATAAGCTGCTGCATTAATCCCATTAATAGTAGAGCGTCGTTTTGGATCAAAATAACGAATAACAATTGGTGCAAAATATACAATATATAGGGCTCCCCCAAAACCAGTAATAAACCTTGTTACAACAAACATCCAATATTCCGTTACGAACACACCTAAACCGCTTCCGAGTACAATTAACAACGAAGCAAAAGCAATTGCTTTTTTCGGTTGTAGTTTAACCAAAAACCATGCTGCTAGTAGATTACCTATAATTTTAGCAACCGTAATTGCATTTGAAATAAATGTCGCGGAAGCAAAATCTGTCAACTTAAAATGCTCCATAATTTGCGGGGTCAGTGTCGTCCCCGCAATCCAGCTAACCGCAAAAAATGCATACGTAAAAAACATAATCGTTTCCATGATATATGCCCTAACGCCATTTTTCTGAATCGCTTCATTCATCGTGCTATCCCCAATCTTTATTTTGTGAGAAAATCACTACCCATATCTTGCTTACTCTGATGAAATATGAGCCCCATAGGACCTTCTTTAAAAATTGCTTTATCCATTAATGTTAAGTCCTTACTAATCAGTGGTGTAAATTCCATTTGTGCCAAAACATCTCTTTCTAAATCGATTCCTGGAGCTATTTCTATTAATGTCAATCCATTTTTACGTAATTCAAACACAGCTCTCTCTGTTACATACAAAACAGGTTTTTCATTTTGTTTCGCTACTTTTCCACTGAAGGTAATTTGCTCTACATCGCTGGTGAATTTTTTCACTTTTCCTTCCTGTAAGATTACTAACCTTCCATCACATACTTCCATTTTTAACCCGCCAGCTGTAAATGTCCCACAAAAGACAAGCTTTTTGGCATTTTGTGTAATGTTAATAAATCCACCACAGCCTGCAATTTTAGGTCCGAATTTTGAAACGTTTACATTACCTTTATCATCACATTGAGCTAATCCTAAAAAGGCTATATCTAGTCCTCCTCCATCGTAGTAATCAAACATATACGATTCATCAATAATCGCGTCCGGGTTTATGGAGCATCCAAAATCAAGTCCGCCAACTGGAGTTCCTCCAAATATGCCTGGTTCAATCGTGGGGATAAAATGGTCTTCCTGTCCTTCTTCACTTAATACATTAGCTACCACTTCTGGAACACCAATCCCATAATTAATTACTTTCATTGATTGGGTTAAGGTCTTCGCACTGCGTCTTGCGATTACTTTGCGTATATTTAATGGATAGATAGATTTTTTATCATTAACTACCAAATCACTACGTATAAAAGCTTCATTGTATTGTGTGCCGAATGTTTGCATATGGTTTTCTTTATTTTCTACAACGACGATAGCATCAACTAAGACATGAGGAATGTGAACATTTTTAGGATTTAGTGAAGATTCCCGTACAACCTTTTCAACTTGAACAATTACTTTTCCGCCGTTGTTTCTGGCATTCATAGCAAAGGATAGAACATTTAAAGTTAGTGGTTCATCTTCTAAACTTATATTTCCTTTTTCATCAGCGGTTGTACCTTTTAAAATAGCAACATCTATCGGCAGTGTTTTATACGCTAAATAATCTTGACCATCAAATTGAATTTTTTCAACAATATCCTCCGTGGTAACTGCATTTAACTTACCGCCATCCCAATCAGGATCAACAAAAGTCCCTAAGCCGACATGAGAGATTAAACGCGGATGACCTGCTGCACTTTCACGAATGAGCTGTGTAATAACCCCTTGCGGCAAATTATATGCTTCTAACTTATTCTCTTCGACGAGTGGAGCGAGACGAGGAGCCATTCCCCAATGCCCCCCTATTACTCGTTTAATTAATCCTTCATGAGCGTAGTGATTAAGCCCCTTGGATGCACCATTTCCATCCCCTATACCAGCGGCATAGATTAACGTTAGGTTCTGTGGTGTATTCGTTTCGATGTATTTATTTTCAATTGCCATATGAATTTCCTCAGCAACTCCTGTACCAATAAATCCCCCTATTCCAACTCTATCACCTGTGTTAACCAAATGTACCGCTTCTTGAGCAGACATAAATTGTAAGTTATCTTTCATCTCTTTCACACCTTTATGTTTCATGATCTTCACATAACTTGAAACTATTTCAAGTCTGGAAACTATTCGCCAGAGCAAAACAGAATGCGCTTTCACAACTGTTCTCGATGATTTACGAGAAACTGTTCCTGCTTCACGCTTATGTGTTATAAAATAAATCTACACTGGGCTTTTTTCTCCCACTAATTGTTCATACTACTTAGACAGCACCTAAAGGCCTCTAAGTCAAATTGGGTATTTAGGTGCTGTTATCTGTACTAAAAAACGTGTATGTGACCCCTTCATTTAAACCAGGAAACTTACAGCACTTTAATGCAGGACAATCTCACACAATCTCAACGCCCAATTTCAGATACGGACTACTCTATAGATTTTAATAATGTAGCTGTACCCATTCCTCCACCAATACAAAGAGATGCGAGCCCATATGTTATCGTTCGCTTTTGCATTTCATGTACAAGTGTAGTAATAATCCGCGCACCGGAAGCCCCTAAAGGATGACCTAGCGCGATAGCTCCACCATTAACATTTACAGTTGATTCGATCCATTCTTTCGTCCAACCATACATTTCCTGAAGCTCCTTGATTACTCCGATAGATTGAGAAGCAAATGCTTCATTTAACTCTATTAGCTCCACCTGTTCTGGATTCACATCTGTTTTACTAAATAGATGTTGAATCGCTTTTACAGGACCTAACCCCATAACAGCTGGGTCTATTCCACCTTGTCCAACCGCAACAATCTCAGCAATTGGCTCAAGCTGATATTTCATTACTGCAGCTTCAGAAGCTACTAAGAGTATAGCTGCTCCATCATTAATGCCAGAAGCATTTCCAGCAGTAACCGTCCCATCCTTCTTAAACGCTGGTCTTAAACGGGCAAGCTTATCAAGAGTAGTAGAGTAATTGGGATATTCATCTTCTTTAAATGTCATAAGATGCTTTTTACGATCCATAAACTCCACAGGTACAATTTCAGCTTCAAAACGACCACTATCATTTGCTTTGATAGCTCGTTGCTGCGATGTTAGAGCAAATCTGTCCTGCTCTTCTCTGGTTATATGATATCTTTCAGCAATATTCTCAGCAGTTATCCCCATATGATAATGATGAAATGCATCGGTTAAACCATCTTGAACCATACTGTCATGCAATTGAAGGTTCCCAAGCTTCTTACCAGTTCTAACTTCTGCCGTTGTTACGAAAGGAGCCTGTGACATCACTTCAACGCCACCAACTAACATAAGATCAGCCATATTAGTTAAAATGCTACTATAAGCAGTCATTAAAGATTTCATGCCACTGCCACAAACCATATTCATTGTGTAAGCCGGAACGGATTCAGGTAATCCAGCTTTTATACTTGCTTGTCTAGCAATGTTTTGCCCCTGCCCCGCAGATAATACATTTCCAATAATTACCTCGTCTATTTCACTACCATTTAGTTGATGGTACTGAATGATACTTTTCATTACTTGAGCAGCTAAATCACTGGGCGGTACAGAAGCAATTGTACCTAAAAAAGATCCAATCGCACTTCGTCTAGCATCTATTACATATACTTTTGTCATTACGTAAACCTCCTATTTTACAGCCTTAATCCACCATCTACGGAAAGCACATGACCATTTACATAACTCGACTCATCACTCGCTAAGAATAACGCCGCATTCGCCACTTCCTCAGGAAGTCCTAATCTTTTTAATGGTGTTTGATCACGAAGCGGCTGCAACACCTTTTCCGGAACCGTTTTCATCATATCCGTTTCAATAAAGCCGGGAGCAATTACATTCGTACGTACAGCAGCACCTTTACGCGTAAATTCTTTTGCCCATGTATAGCTCATCCCTATGACTCCTGCCTTCGTAGCAGCATAGTTTGCTTGGCCAATATTTCCATAAAGACCTACAATGGACGAAATATTAATAATAGAACCAGACCCGTTCTCCATCATAATGGGAGCGATCGCCTTCGTCATATGAAAAACACCCTTTAAGTTGATATCCATCACTGATTCCCATTTATTATCATCCATTTTCTGTGTCAATGCATCACGAGTGACCCCTGCATTATTGACTAAAACATCGATGCGACCGTACGCTTCTTTGACCGATTGAATAAAAGAGTCAATCTCCGCTATGTTTGTAACATCTAACTCCTGATGTCTTACATTATCTGCTGTGAGATTTCCTTTTTGTAAATCTAACGAATAAACAACTTCAGCTCCTTCATAAGCAAATCGCTCACACATCGCCTTACCTAATCCTTGTGCTCCCCCAGTTACCACGACTACTTTGTCTTTTAATTGTTTCATCATATAACACCTCTTCCTTTCTACTTTCACTTTTCATACCCAACTATAATTAATAGTTATAAAAAACAACAAGATTTCCGTTTTGAACGCGTTTACAATTAATTGATATGAACTATTTATAATCATAATCCTAAATAAATCCGTTGTATAATACATAAAAGTTCTTGGAGTAATAACTAATAGTTATAGACAGTAATGTTTTTCCTATGACAGGTAGAAATAACCACACTGTCCATCTTTAGAAAAACTAGGCTTATTGCCAAGTCTTATGGCAAAAGCTGTAGTTCCTATAGTATAAAAAAAGCTTAGATTATTGAGCTAAGCCTTGAGAAGAAGGCAACCTTTTTTTGCTTATACCATAAACACTACAATAATGTACCGCTGTATTTATCCAAAGGTACTCTCCTTAGCTTAATGATATATTATTCATATAAAACAATGGAGAACCTGAATGAGAATGATAATATTTTTTAGTACGTAAAAAACCACAGTATGACAGCACTGTGGTAGGAAGCAAATCTTAGACTTTTTAAACTGCTCTTTTATACGCAATTACTATACTATTTCATTCACATGTTGCAACTGTACGAACAGTATGATCAATAAAAACTTTCATTACATGTGTAACATATTGCTCTCTATTTAAGAGGAATCCCACTTTCCACTTTAAACAATTAGGACGGATAGGTATAATGTGTATTTGTCTGTTTTCCACCCGCGACAAAATTGGTCGAGGGAGGATAGTAACCCCTTGATTTTGCGCAACAAGTTCCACAAGAAAATCCCACTGTGAGCTTTCAAATAAAATATTAGGCTTAAACCCTGCGTCCTGACAATACTGAACAACATGGTGATGGAGCATAAACGTTTTATCCAAAAGAAGGAATTCTTCTTCTTTTAAGTCTGCAATTGAAACAGCTTCTCTCTGCGCCAAAGGATGATGATGATGGACAACTAAAACACTTTCATCCTCCATAATTGGTATATATTCAAACTGGTTTTCGTCCACAGGGGCTATCACTACCCCTAGATCAATTTTGCCGTTATATAAATTATGCTCGACCATCTTCGCGCCATTTTCTATAATATGCAATTTGATATCAGGAAAACTTTCTTTAAATGTTGTTAACACTTTGACAAATATACTAGATCCTATTACGGGTGGTAGCCCGACAATCACTTCTCCTTTATTCAACTTGCTTTGGTCATAAAGAGATGCCTTCAAAGAATCAAAAGCATTTAAAACAGCTTCCGCCTGGACAAAAAATAGTTGGCCGATTTCAGTTAGTTTTATTTCTTTATCTGATCGATCTAACAACTGTACTTCTAATTCAGACTCCAAGTTTTTCATTGTTTTGCTCAAGGCTGGTTGGGATATATGAAGATTTTTTGCAGCTAACGTAAAGTTCTTCTTTTTTACAATTTCTATAAAATATTTTAACTCACGAATATCCATTAATATTATCTTCTCCTCTGTTTAACCAAAATTTAAAGCAGACGACACTAAATGAGAATACTTGATAATATTTTAACTTATTCTAGCATGTATCTGTCTTTAAAATTTAGCAATAAAAGCACAATGAATTATATCCGGAATAAAAATCACCTTTACTTATTTATCAAGAAGACAAGCCCGAAGCCTTACCTCGATTTTTCCAAAACGCAACAATAAGCCACACAATGTTTATGATAACACCTAGGATACTCACAATAAGAACACTACTTAGTTGCAACATGTTATGATTGACTAATCCAATTATAAGTACGATAACAATTGTTGATAGCAATATAACAATGCCGATGACACAAAATATAGCCATTATTATCTTGATCCAATTTAATCCGATTGCATATAGTATTACTGGAATAAGGTAGAAAAAAAGTATCATAGCAATAGAAAGCCACATGCCTACTGAGTTAAATTGATTTACATTGTCCCCCATTTCCGATAAAGGCGACAACGAACCTGCGATAATTAACGCACTAAATAAAAATGCCGATAAAACCGTTAAAGCGATGATATATTTTTTGTTCTTCATAAAAACGCTTCCTATCTATTGTTATAATTAGCAAAGCCAGTTACTGAACCTTTTCAGTAACTCTTATCCTTTCCAGTGCATTGAACGTTTACTTATGTTCAACTATGTTTTTAAGCCACTAAAAGAAGATTAACTCATAGTACATTAGAAAGACTTTGTTTTTAGAAAAACTTGGCTTGTCGCCAAGTCTTATGGCGAATGGCATAGTTTTTCTTATACTATAGACCTTTATACTTTTATACTTTCCTATAGTAGAACAAAGGCTCGGGGCGCCCGGTTAGCAACGTAGCGAGTGGAGCGAATCAACTAAAGTTTTAGGAATCATGCTCCTGCAACAGGAGTATGCCGGCGCCCTCCGGCAAGCCCGTCTTTAGTCGGCCTTCCTATTTAGTACGAACCGATGATGACTTAGCGTAGGGCGATTTCGTGAAGTCGCCTAGTTGCTGGGCGCTGAAGCCGGACGGAGCCCGTTTGGTTGTTTGGTTACGTCATAGCATCAAATTTTATACTTTCTTATCTTTGAACAAAAAAATCCTATGCTTTTCTATAGTAGAATCAGAAAACGTAAAGACCCTTAAAAAAGATTAATTTTTCAACAAATATATAAAAACTATTATAACGAAAATGGTAGTTTCTCACTTTTAATAGACTGCCAGCATATCTGAGGAGTTAACCATCGTTGCTTGTTTACACATCTTTAGGTATTATATTTACAGGTCACTTTTGCAACAGTTTTACACCTTGTATTGCACTTTGGTTATAAGCAACTTCACCGTTCCAGCAGGGGTTTCTACAGACACTTCCTCATTTACTTTCCTTCCAAGCAATGCTCTCCCCATTGGGGAATTATCAGAGATCTGTAATTTTTGCGCATCTGCTTCTGCAGCACTAACAACCTGAAAAGCTTCTTCTTCGCCATCTGGGTATTCTTTAAATGTCACCAACGCCCCATGTTGAACCACGTCGCTATTTGCTTCTCCAATTATTTCTGCACGAGCAAGAATAGATTCTAATTCTGAGATTTGCTCCTGTATTTTGTTTAACTCATCTAAAGATCTATCGAATTCAGGATCTTCATGAAAATCGCAAAATGCCCTTCCTGCCTTCACTTGTTTATTTGCCTCAACCAATTTCTCTTCCTTTAATGTATTCAATTTCTCTTGTAGTTCTTCATAACCTGCTTTTGTTACAGGTATTGTTTTTTTCATATCATTTTCCCCCACGATAGTAGCAATTCAATTCCCTTAAACCCAAGCATACTATAATTTTAGGAAAACGAGCGAACAACTGAGCTCAGTTTATGAGAAGCATACAAGCCGCTTACGATTTTCTCTTCATTATTTTTAAAAAGAGATACATTAGACCCACACCAACTGCAAAACCGATTAAACTGCCCCATAATAACTCATCAACGATTATAGAAATAATGACCATTGTAAATATAACCCCTCCCAACATCGCTACAAATTGTTTAGCCATCCATACCCCCTATAAAAAATAAATAATGATAAAGCGTGCCCTTTTATCATTATTCTAACATTTCCCATATATTCCTAACATAGAACTATAGGATTAACTTTTGATCACAGGGGTGAGCGAATTACTACTTGGAGCGGGCGAATTTCTGCTCGGGATGAGCCAATTCTTGCTTGGTTAGGGAGACTTTTCAGCTAGAGCGAGTGCAGGCGGCTTGTCCAAGCCGCCTGCGTACCCCGTCATTATGTTCCCGTTTTCTTCTTCTTTATCTTTTTTTCCTTTTCTTTGGTGAGCGATGGTTGTTTTGGTTTCGGCTTTTCTTGTTTTGCACGCTCTAACGAAGCTTGTAAAGCATCCATCAAGTTTGTAGCTGCATCAGGGGAAGGCTTATCTTGTGCTGTCGCCGTTTGCTCGTTAGCTTTCTTTTGTTCAATTAAGTCTAGCAATGCATGGCGATACTCGTCTTTGTATTTTGTCGGTTCAAACGTCGTTGATAACTGATCAATGAGCATCTTTGCTGTATCTAATGCTTGAGGATCTGTTTCCACTTCCTTTGGTATGTTAGGCACATCTTCAATACGACGCACTTCATCTGGATAATGTATGGTTTCCACAACTAGTGTGTCCTCATAGACACGAATAATTGCCAATTGTTCTTTAGAACGAATCATCATTTTCGCAATGCCGATTTTTCCAGTCTCTTTCAAAGCCTTTCGTAAAAGTCCGTAGGCTTTCGCTCCGCCTTCATTCGGCGATAAAAAATAACTTTTCTCATAATAAATTGGATCTACTTCAGCCAACTGCACAAAGTCCATGATTTCGACCGCTTTATCCGCCTGTTCTTGCTTTAATGCTTCTAACTCTTCCTCATCTAACACAACGAATTTATTCTTTGCATATTCATATGCTTTCACAATTTCTTCATTTTCTACTGGCCGGTCGCATACAGGACATGACCGTTCATATTTAATCGGTGATTGACATTCCTTATGCAATTGCCTTAATTTAATATCTTTATTTTCAGTTGCCGCATGCATTTTCACAGGAATATTTACAAGCCCAAAGCTAATCGTTCCTTTCCACATCGTATGCATTCTCATTCCTCCTTAGGTTTAGTTTTCCAAAGCAATTCATTTTTATCCATCTGAGTATTATATACACTTTGGCAAAAACTAAGAGAGGGAAGACGAACTATAATAGAAGATATAGACTTATTAACATTGCCTTTTTAACGTGAATATAAGCAATCGTCTGGATTTTTAAAAAAACTTGGCTTATCGCCAACACGGAAAAAAACGTCTTTCCTATGTCAATTACGCAAAGAGAATATTCACCCGTTAATAAACGAAATTCATATACGAGGAGAATAAGCATGAAAGTCATGAAACCCATACCTACAAGAGATATTCCCCGAGGTAATGCATGGTTATATGAGGTAAAGTATGATGGTTACCGTTGTACACTACAATGGCGAAAAGATAGTATTCAATTGCGAAGTAAAAATCATAATGATTTAAGCAAGCAATTTCCAGAAATCATTACAGCTTGTTTACAAGTCCAAGGCCAAGTGGAATCTCATTTACCACTGATGTTAGATGGTGAGCTTGTCATCATAAACCAGCCATATCAAGCTAATTTTGATTGGATGCAAAAACGCGCACGGATGCAAGCAGAAGCTAGTATTCAAAGCGCATCCAAAGAACGCTCTGCTTGTTTAATGGCTTTTGATATTTTACAGGAACAGGGAAATGCTTTGTTATCCACTCCATTAGAGGAACGCAAAAATATTTTAAAAACGCTGCTATCCCACCAACTATTTAAAGACAAAATAATGTATGTGCCTAGCTATAGTGATCCGGATCAGCTTTGGGGGAAAATTTTCACACACTTAGGAGAAGGAATGATTGCCAAACGCAAACATAGCACATATAAGCAAGGAAAGCAGCACCAGGACTGGTATAAAATTAAAAATTGGCGCTCAATAAGTGGGTTTTTAACTGCGTATGATGGGGATAATGATTATTTCCAAGTTGGCGTGTATAAAAATAATCACATTATTTCGATTGGTAAATGTAAGCATGGTTTATCGCAAAAAGATTTTTCGATTGTAAAACAATTGTTTCAAACAAAAGGAAAACTCGAAAACAAAACGTATACACTCCCACCTGCCATTTGTGCTACGATCCATAGCCTTGATTTATACAAACAAGAACTACGTGAACCAGCATTTCAGAAAATACTTGCCCATGCACGTCCAGAAGAAATGACGTGGAAGAAGCTTGAATTTGCTCAAGCTATGTTTCCAAAGGAAATTGACATAACAAATGCGGACAAACTATTTTGGGAAGGGCTAAACTATACAAAAGCAGACTTATTACTTCATATACGCCAAATAGCACCATATATGTTGCCATTTTTACAGCAACGGGCGCTCACCATTATCCGTGCACCTGATGGGATAGAAGGAGAACATTTCTTCCAAAAGCATTTACCAAGCTACGCGCCTCCATTCATGGCAAGACAAACACATCAAGGAAAAGAAATCATTACTTGCGAGACTTTAAAAGATCTTATTTGGTTAACCAATCACGGAACAATCGAATTCCATACACCATTTCAAAGCCTTACAGCACGTACACCAGAAGAAATCGTCTTTGATTTAGACCCGCCAAATAGAGACCGTTTTGATTTAGCTATCCATGCAGCTTTAAACATGAAGCATGTTTTTGATGAGTTACAGCTAACTTCCTTTGTTAAAACGTCTGGTAATAAAGGGTTGCAAATCTACATCCCTATCCCCTCTGGTAGCATGACTTATAAACAGACTGCTTTGTTTACGGAAGCGATAGCACGTACGTTAGAAAATGCGTTTCCAGCACTGTTCACGACCGAGCGTCTTAAGGAAAAACGAAAAGGTAGGCTCTATATTGACTATGTACAGCATGGCAAAGGGAAAACGATTATAGCACCGTATTCACCGAGAAAAAACGCAGAAGCTACCATCGCAATGCCTTTATACTGGGAGGAAATAACGAACGACCTTTCCCCAAAAAGCTTTACGATAAAAAATGCTGTGGAGCTTGTCAAACAACGCGGATGTCCATGGCGAGCTTATAAAGCAGTTAAAAAAAGCCAAAATCTCACAGAAATTTTGACTTTTTTAGGAACTTAGAACGTACCAATCACGGAAATAGACTTCTTCATAAGGAATCATTTTCGGTTTTTCTTAACTAGGATACAACAAGCGGCACTTGGCGATACGTCAAGTGTTGCTTAAACAAATTTCTCCTGAAATGCAAAAACATTAACTAGTTGGAACACCTTGATGAAGCAAATTAGCATATGCATCTTCATCACAAATAATAAACAATTTTGCGCCTTGGGGGATCGAATCTTTTAATTGGTTAATAATTGATAAATCATTACGATTAGAAAGTAAAATAGCCCCTTGCGATGCTAATTCTGTCCGAGCATGCTCATATGTATCCCATTCTGCTTTTTTACCTATGGAATAGAGATCATAACCTCGATGACTCGTTAGTTGACGAATAATCTCGCTTGATCCATTAAATAAAATCGAACGTGCTGCCAAGTGTGCTGCTGTATCATTCGCCGTAATAAATTCTTCAACAGCTGCATGCTTAAAGGCTGGAATATGTGTAGATTCCAACACCTCGCAGATCGTATAAATATTCTGTGAAAACTCCTTGCCAATACTTTCTAAGGTTGTTGCAATGAGTAATGTTTGACCATCAGCTTGAGATGTTGCTACCCCATCTTCAGAAGCAAAAACCATCACAGATTTACTTTTAAGCAAATTTGCCTTTAATAGTACATCTCGATTCGCTGGATTACCGTAAACAAACTCTACCTGTTCATGAATCAATGGTGTTTTTTCGATTTTCTCATCAATGATTACAATGCGAACATCATCAAATGTATGTAAAATCTCATCTAATGTAATGCTTGCTTTCTTCGTCCAATTAATGAGAATGATATGATCCTCTGTAGTAATCGTCAATTTACCTTCCTCCTTCAACCGCTTTCGAATGCTCAAAAAATCAATCGCTTTGCCAATAAAAATAGTCATTAAACCAATCCCTACAATATATAGGAACATGGCAAAAAGCTTCCCGCCTACAGTCGTTGGTGAGATATCCCCATATCCAACTGTTGTGACAGTTGTCATCGTCCACCAAAGCCCTTCAAACGGACTAGCAAATGTATCAGGTTCTAAGTAATAAATAAAATAACTGCTGGCAAACACTAAAGTAAGTGTAGCAAAAAGCAAAAACCAATTATTTAATTTGATAACTTTAACAAATAATTGTTTAAAAAATATCATATGCTCCTCCTCTTTCACTTTTTCCAATAATAAAGCTATTAAAATAGTAACATATTTTAACTGCATCCGGCATACATACGGCAATAAATCTATAACGCCCCTTTTAAAATTATATGTTCGAATTGTTGCGAAATAGGGATGGAAAAACGACGCTTTTGCATGCAAAAATTTGCTTGCAAGTGCGTTTCTTAAAAACGTTAGCTATCTCCATGCGACCACGACAAGTTTCTAATAGGATAAAATGTACAAACATGGGATTGTGTCTGAAAAAACTTCGATACTGGTTATAGAGACGTGTATCCAACTTCAAGAAACGAAAAATGCGAGCAAATAATAACAGCTACATATATCGATTTGTTCCATGAAGATTCACTATATAATAAATATCGGCTCATGAACTGCAAGGTGAGATACTTCCCTATTAGAAAAAAACTTGGCTTGTCGACAAGTCTTATGGTAAAAGCTGTAGTTTTTCTTACACTATACAACTTCTATGCTTTCCTATAATTTAAAGCGAAAAATGGCACTTACTTCCAAACTAAAGAAGTAAGCACCATTTCCATTCTAAATACATGCGTTGTTTAACCTCTACTTTACCGGTTATCTCGAAGGATTGCTGAAGCGCAGTTTTCATCCTGATCTACCTAAAGTTTATCACTATATTAGCATATCATGGATTACTACTTTATCCTTTATTCATCTGTTATTCCTTCTAGATGTCCGTTGCTTCTTGTATTGCCGTTTTATCTTGAAACGTTTTTACGTTGAGCTTATTTAAAATTCTTGCTGTAATTGTTCCAGTTACCATAGAACCATTGACATTCAACGCCGTTCTACCCATATCGATAAATGCTTCGATGGAAATTAATAACCCAGCTAAAGCAACCGGCATGTTCATAGAAGATAAAACGATTAACGCTGCAAAAGTTGCTCCACCGCCTACTCCTGCTATTCCAAATGAGCTGACGCCGATAATTAACACAAGCTGTAAAATAAAGCCTGGTGATAGTGGATCAATTCCCATTGTTGGAGCGATCATTACCGCAAGCATCGCTGGATAAATACCCGCACACCCATTTTGCCCCATTGTTGCACCAAAGGATGCTGACATATTCGCTACTCCTTGATCAACACCTAAAGCATGCTGTTGAGCTTGGATGTTCAACGGAATTGTTCCAGCACTAGAACGGGATGTAAATGCAAAGCCAAGCACTGGAATAGCTTTACGTAAATACATGAACGGATTTAGACCAAATAAACCGACAAGAATTAAATGAATTACAAACATAGTTATTATCGCAACATAAGAAGCAGCTACAAACTTTCCTAATTCTAATATACCTGCAAAATCAGTACTTGCCACTGTGTTTGCCATTAAAGCTAAAATTCCATATGGTGTTAATCGAAGGATAAGTGTCACTATCCGCATAACTACTGCATACAACGCATTAATCATTTTGGTAAACATTTCCGCCTGTTCAGGGTTTTTTCTTCTTACTCCCAAAACAGCAATGCCTACAATAACCGAGAAAATAACGACAGCGATAACAGACGTAGACCGATCTCCTGTCATATCCAAGAAGATATTTGATGGAATAAAACTAACAATTTTTTGTGCAGCTGTTTGCTCTTCCACCTCTTCTAAGGTTGATTCTAGTATCGTTCCTCGTTCGTTCTCTGCTTGCCCTGCTTCAATTTGTTCAGCATTTAAATCAAACACCGTAGCCGTAACGATGCCAACTAAAGCTGCAATCATCGTTGTTGAGATTAAAATTCCAATGATCCAACTAGCCATTTTTCCTAATTCGGCCGATTTTTCTAAGTTAATAATGGAGTGAATGATGGAAACTAACACAAGTGGTATAACAATCATCATTAGAAAGCGAATATACCCACTTCCAACAATACTGTACCAATCCGTTGTCTCTATTAATACATCAGACCCAGCCCCATAAGCCCATTGAAGAATGGCTCCTAAAATAATTCCGGCACCTAAGCCTGTAAAAACACGCTTTGTAAACGAAAAGTGTTTCTTTTGCATCCAAATAAGAATTCCTATAAGTACAGCTAATATTGCCACATTCAGTATCGTATACATGCCCATTAGCTTACCTCCTTTTTATTGTTTGCATCTAGTTGAACTTATTTTATGCGCTTTTAACCCAACATGATACATGCATATTATATTAATCCGATAAAAATACTAAGACTTTACTTAGATTACATTTTTTCCGCATGCCTGTCAAGAAAATAATTTCATATTATATTGCTTCCTTTACTCGTTTAAATAACGCTATATTTTTACAGTGAAAACCGCCATTCTGCTTATACGATAAACACTAAAATTCTATGACATATGATCTTCATCATCTCACTGTGAAAGGCTATTTTAAGCATGGCATGAAGTCTCGAAGATTATACAAATTCAAAAGTAAGTTTAGAAAGTTGGTCTATTGCCAATCTCTATGAAGGTGCCGTCATTTTATTTATACTATAAACTACTTTCCTATAATGTAAAAAACTTCTGCTTAACGCCTAAAAAGGATTTTTATACTATTTACATTTTCCTATAATATTAGATAACCTTGGCTTATTCAAATTTCTAGTTTGGTTTATACACCTGTAACATTCTAAAGTATTTGAAAAACATGGCTAGTGCAAAGTCTTATAAGGAAAGCCTTTGTTTTTCTTATACTATAATCCTTAAAGTTTTATACTTTCCTATAGTGCAAAAAAGACAATTTCCAATTTTTATATTGAAAATTGTCTGCTTACCCGTTTTTAAATTAGATGTCACCCGATTAAATGGACAATCTCTCCACCAATAACTCCCATAATAACAATGAGCCAAGCCGGAACCTTCCAGAAATGCAATAATGCAAATAAAATAACCGCCAAGCCAAAATCGGCTCCGTTTAAAATAGAACTTGTAAAAACAGGGTCATAGAAAGCAGCAACTAATAAGCCAACAACGCTTGCATTCACTCCCGTTAAAACACCTTGAAAGCTAGAACGTTTACGTAGTTCACTTAAAAATGGCAATGTACCTACAATAAGTAAAAAGGAAGGTAAAAAAATAGCAACCGTAGCAATGACAGCACCAATTATTCCATTCATCATTGTTCCTACATAAGAACTAAACGTAAATAATGGCCCAGGAACTGCTTGTGCCATCCCATAACCAGCTAAAAATTCATCGCTCGTTACAAATCCTGTCGGAACAATTTCCTGTTCTAGCATCGGTAGCACAACATGTCCACCGCCAAACACTAACGAACCGACACGAAAGAACGTATCTGCAATCTGTATATACATATAAGGAAACACACTTGCTAAAATGGGAAGTCCAATCAACATTGCCACTAATATGGATAGTGCAAGTATTCCTTGTTTTTTCGAAATCGAGACAGCAAAAGAAGAAAGCTTCGGTTGTGCTTTATTCTTATACAAAAAGTAACCAATACCTGCCCCCATTAAAATAATGGCAATTTGTACGAATGCAGATGGGAAAAGAAGCATAATCAGTGCTGCTACCAACGCAATTGCAATCCGCGGTTTATCTGGTGCCAGCTTTTTACCCAAACCAAGTACGGCATGAGCTACTACGGCAACAGCGACAATTTTTAAACTAGCAATCCAATTCGCATCACCAAGTGTGAAAGATTGATAGAATAGAGCAAACAACACGAGCACAAACACAGAAGGTAATGTGAAACCAAACCAGGAGACAACACCACCTAAAAATCCACCTCGTAACATACCAATAGCTATTCCTACTTGTGAGCTAGCAGGCCCCGGTAAAAATTGGCACAAAGCAATAATATCGGCATATGTTTTATCATCTAACCATTTACGCTTATCAATATACTCCGTTTTAAGATACCCTAAATGAGCCACTGGGCCACCAAACGATGTTAACCCCAACTTTAATGAAGTTCGTAATATGTCTAATAAGGATTGATTCTTAGTCATAATCGCCTCCCAATAAGTAAATCTATATCTATCAAGGGGGACTTTCCTCCCCACGGTCTTGTTCGGTGAACAAATCAAGCAAAGTCGCTCACAATCTAGAAATAAGAGCTTCTACGAATAGTACTGATAATGTATCATAAATTGCATCGTATGTTAATGTTTTTTACATAACTGTAATAGGGATGTTTCTTGTCACTGTTTATGGGGTAATGATATACTAAAAAAAGGGAATGCAATACTAGGTGTATTCCTTCAAAAAAGGATGAATGAAAACGTGAAAGCGAAAGCCAAATCAACCGAAGCTTCCATTGCTAGTGCAACTGGTAAACTATTAAGAAGCTATTTTGGTAAAGGGCCTGGAGCATTATATGTATCTATAGCCCATTCTTATTTAATCATTTATTTGAAAGACTTTATTACACCGATGGAAAATGTCTTACTTAAGCAAAAACAAGCTTTGAAAATAGAAGAAACACGAGATATTGTCATGGAAAAATGTATGCCTGAACTAAAAACGATGTGGAGTAACGAGTTTGCGATCCAGGTTCATCAGATTTATTATGATTGGAACTTAGCAAATACGACAGGTGTTATATTTGCTGAATTAAAGGCAACACAATTAACAAAGAACTTGAGCGCACTTTCTAGCGAACAGGAAACAAAAATTCATCAAGAAATGAAACGATTTACTGAAAAAGCACAAAAAGCTCCTCGTAATATAGCTTCTGTTCGATTAAATGAACGAACTATTATATCAAAGCGAGAGGACATTCTCGTCAGCATTGAAAAAGAACTTATTTCTTCTGGCTTTGAAGAGCAATTAAGGCTTTCTAAAAGAAAATTAGAGAAAAGCATTATCGACAGGTCGTATTTAGAATCCATTTTAAAGCAAAGGATTGAAGATCTGTTTGTAGATTGGGATTTTCAACAAGACATCGGTTATGTCGTACTCATACTACATGCCGAAAAATAAATTGGTAGGAATGTCTGGACAATAGCGCTAAGACATAAGCCGAAAAGGATGAACCCTTTTCGGCTTTTTTATTAAAAATTTCATTCACAAGTCCTATATATATGTAAGATTTTTAGAAAAAATTGGCTTGTCGCCAAGTCCTTAAGTGATAAAACATATCATTCTGTACTTTTCCTATAGTGTATAAAAATCGATTACTGCCTATTTATATCAGAGGAGCTAAGGTGAGTTGAAGCTTTCAACAAGAAAAAGGAGAGATCACATGTATCGAATCGTTGCAATTAGCAATAATGTACGGGCAATTATAGCTATGAATGAGCAGGAGATGATTTTTGAAACTTACCAAGAAGCAGAAAAATATCTTCTAGAAGCAAAAGATGTATTAATTTTGCCTGATAACTATAATTTAAAGATTGAGAAACAATAACTGTTTAGAATTTATCTTTTAAAAACCCCTTCTGATTGAAGTTTACTTTGCATAATAACCATAGACTTAAAATGCTTCCATTCCATTCAAAATGAATGGAATGGAAGCATAGGCTAAATGGCTAAACTTTCATAATTAGGTTAACCTTCTATTTTGTTTACTTTTACGTCATCTATTTCATTCTTACTGGATGAGAACCAACCAGTGACAGCAATTCCCACAAGCACTACATAGAAGATGATCTTCCATAACGTAGAATGCGGAAAATCATGTGGTATGAATGCAATATCCTCATGAGCAAGTACAATTAAACTTAGCTTCACGCCAACCCAACCAACAATAACGAAAGCCGCTACTTCAAGCCCAGGTCGTTTATTTAACAATTCTACAAATATATTTGCAGCAAATCGCATAACAATGAGACCGATCATTCCACCAGCAAACACGACTAAAAACTGTCCCGTATCGAGGCTTCCTATATGGCCTAACCCAGTTGCTGGCAATGCAACTGCTAATGCTACAGCAGCTAAAATAGAGTCAACTGCAAATGCAAGGTCAGCAAACTCTACTTTTAACACGGTCATCCAAAAGCCGCTTCCCTTTTTTTCTGTTACATTCGCTCCTTCTTCCACTTCTTTTCTCGGTTTAAATCGATCATATAAATGTTTTCCAGATATAAATAGTAAGTACAGCGCACCAAGAGCTTGTACCTGCCAAACATCTACTAAAAACGAGATAACAAATAATGACCCAAATCGCAGAACAAAAGCACCTGCTAATCCATAAAACAATGCTCTTTTACGCTGTTTTTCTGGCAAATGCCGGACCATAATTGCTAGTACAAGTGCATTATCTGCCGCTAACAATCCCTCTAAACCGATAAGCACCACTAAAACCCATAAATATTCGATGAGTAAATCAACGCCCATTCCTTATCTTCTCCTTTCGCTTATGGCGATCGAAATTTTTCTGTTTAGAAAACAGCTTCCAAAGTTTTACAAAACAATGCAGCAGGTCTTCTTAACAATGAAAAAAGATTCCTACCAATTGGTAAGAATCATAAAAAAGAAATAGACCCTTACCAAGTTTGGTAAAGGTCTCGCTAACAACGATCGTTGCCAATTCAGCCGGAGAATGATCTCGTAATGACGACTAAAATTGTACAGCTACTCCCCTTTATAAAAAGCATGTCCAAAAAACTAATTTCCTATGGTATAGAAGATATTGTTTTTACGACATTTGATTATAGGAACAAAATTACTATTTTATTAAACATGTTTCAGAGAAAAATGTCAACCACTTTATATGCTATACTTCTATCGTTCCTTGTAAAATTTGATTCATCGATTCCTGTAGAGTGGCTAATTTATTTTTACTATCCTCTTCACTCGTACCGCGAACACCAAAATAACATTTAATTTTTGGTTCCGTTCCAGATGGGCGTAAACAAATCCAACAATCCTGCTCCAACTTATATTTCACCATATTCTCTTTCGGTAGCTCGATTGTTTCAACATTCCCGTCTCTAAGCGTTCTTTTACTAACTAAATAATCTTCCATTTGCACTACTTTCAACCCACCAATTTGCTCTGCAGGCTTTCTGCGAACATCATCCATAATAACACCAATTTTTTCTGAGCCTTCTTTTCCTTTTAGAGTAATCGATTGCATGTGTTCAAAATAGTATCCATGACGAGCAAATAGGTCGTATAAAGCATCTAATAATGTTTTACCTTGTTGTTGCCAATAATAGGCCATTTCACAAGCCATTACTGAAGCTTGCACTGCGTCTTTGTCCCTAGCAAAACTGCTAATTAAATACCCATAGCTCTCTTCATAACCAAACACAAACGTTTCACCGGTACGATCAAACTGTCTAATTTTCTCACCGATAAACTTAAATCCTGTTAATGTATTCAATGTCTGAATACCATAATAATCGGCAACAGCTCTGCCTAACTCTGATGTGACAACGGTTTTAATCATTCGTCCGCTTCTTAATAATGCTTCGTAACTATGGGCTAGAATATAATCTAACATTAAAGCGCCTAGCTGGTTTCCGGTCAGAACCTGATAACTTCCCGCACTATTTTTTACCGCAACACCTAAACGATCTGCATCAGGATCCGTAGCAAGTAATAGAGTAGCATCGATTTGCTTCCCTTGTTCTATGGCCATCGTAAATGCTTGATGTTCCTCTGGGTTTGGTGATGCAACCGTAGAAAATTCAGGATCAGCAACAGCCTGTTCCTTTACCACATGAACATGCGTGAAATTCAACTGTTTCAACCCTTTAGGTACAAGCTCAGCGGCTGTTCCGTGCAAAGGAGTGAAAACAATTGGCATTTCCTTTTCTATCTCTATTTTATCTGCAGGCATTTTCGATATTCCTTGCAATTTATCTAAATAAGCATTATCGATTTCATCTTTTATCCAGTTTAAGAGTTCTTTTTCTTCTAGCTCCTTTTTTTCCAAATAAGGAACAGATAATTCATCCTCTACCTTATTAATATAAGTAACAATTTCTGAAGCTTGGTTTGGAGTAATCTGCCCACCATCTTCATTATAAACTTTAAAACCATTATATTCAGGCGGATTGTGACTAGCCGTAATCATAACACCTGAAACTGTACCTAAATAGCGTACAGCAAATGAAAGTAAAGGCGTAGGTCTTAAAGACGAAAACACATAGGATGTTATACCAAACGATCCTAATACTTTAGCGGTCTCTAAAGCAAATTCTTTCGACATATGTCTCGAATCATAAGCGATGACAACGCCACGATCTTTCACATTTACTGTATGGTCGAGCAAATAATTCGCTAAGCCATTCACAGCTTTTCGGATAGTATAGACGTTCATTCGATTTATTCCTGCTCCAATAACTCCACGCATGCCACCAGTACCAAAGGTCAGTTCTTTATAAAAAGCATCCTCCAATGCAACAGGATCTGATTTTAACTTCTTCAATTCCTGTATTAAATTAGGTTCTAAGTCTTCAAACGAATCCCACTTTTCAAAGATATGCTTCCAGCTCATCATTTGCTTATCCTCCAAGTTTTTTCTATACGAGGAGACTCCCTTACCATTTTGCGAACATTGGACTTCCTCGTTTATTGTCATAAATAATCGTTTATTAAAACATTAGCACTATTTATTTGCTACTTTCATACTATACGAATTTTAGCATATTTTCTCTAATTATACTATGCCTACCCTTTTTTGTTTACATCGGTTGTAAAATGGATAAACTTAGTAATAGGTTTTTACTAGAATATAAGATTTCGTTGCATATATTCTTTCTATTTTTAACATAAACCAGTAAAATAAAAAATAGGATATATGAACACTCGAAAGTAGGGATGTATGTGGTAAACAAACGCTGGTTTCAATTTTTTATGTTTTTCATTTTAGCTTTTACACTCATTCTATTAATCTCGGTAACAAAATTTATCTTCTTTCCCTTTGTGAAAATAGTTGGCGCTGTGGCAGTGCCTATTATCGGTGCGGGTATCCTTTACTATTTAACAAAACCGTTAATGTATTTTTTTGAGCGTTTGAAGATGAATCGGATTATTTCTATCGTTCTTGTCTTTATTGTAATCATCCTTCTCGGTGTATTTGTATATATGTATATTGCGCCAATCGCCCAGCAGCAATTCCGTAATTTAATTGATAATGTACCTAAAATGGTAAACTGGGCACAAGATATGATTTCCTTATGGCAAGCCAACCAAACGGCTATTCCAGAACAAATAGATAAAGCCATTAATGATTTCACCAATAATTTACAATCACATATTGATAGTGTTATCAATTATTTGTTTGGCTTTATTGGGCAAATTATCGGCTTTGTTACATCGATTGTGCTTGTTCCGTTTTTTCTCTTCTTTATGCTTAAGGATGGAGAAAAACTTGTACCATTCATAACACAAATTTTTTCCAAGAAAAAAGCTGCCAACATTCGCGCACTGCTATCTAAACTGGATGCGACATTAACTGCTTTCATTCAGGGTCAATTAATTGTTAGTTTCTCTGTAGGAGTATTATTGTTTATTGGTTACTTAATTATTGGATTAAATTACTCATTAACCCTCGCCTTATTTGCCATGGTAATGAACGTCATTCCATTTGCTGGTCCGTTTATTGCTGTTATTCCAGCATTGATCGTCGGCGCCTTTCAAGAGCCATTTATGGTCGTTTGGGTATCACTCGTTATGATCGCCGCTCAGCAAATCGAAAGTAATTTAATATCGCCAAACGTGATGGGGCGGGCATTAGACTTACATCCGTTAACCGTTATTACTGTTATCCTAGCTGCTGGGAGCATAGCTGGCTTCTTAGGTATCCTATTCGCTGTTCCTTTCTATGCGCTCATTAAAACAATTTTTGTCCATTTCTACCAAACGTATGTGGACTCCAAAAAGAACAAAGACGACGCGCTCATTTAAACCGACTATCACGCAGTTTTTTGGCAAAATCTCATCTGGAGTAAAAACAAACAAATGTGTAAAAAACAGTAGCAACTTTCAAGCGCTACTGTTTTTTATTGGTTTAAGGTGTAGCAACTCGGCTAACATTGTGAACTTCAGTGACTTTATTGTGAACTTTGAGTAACTATCTTGAGAACTTCAGCGACTTTTCATGAAACTTAAGCGAAATGGGAAGAAGTTCAGCGACTTTACAAATTTATCCCATTTCAAAAACTATAAACGATTGCGGAGCCAACTTTATAATAACCAATTTTTTGATATACATGATTGGAGATAGGGTTGGATGTATCGGTGTATAAGCTACAAAACTGATAGCCACTATTAAGCAATTGTTGACTCAATGCGGCAACTAAACTGGTAGCATACCCTTTTTCTTTATGTTGATCTGGAGTAAACACAGCATTAATTGTGGCTCCGTTCTTTGTTGTTCTTGATCGGTTTGCCATGGATACGTAATGTTTTCCGACTTGCCATAAGAAAGCGGAATGTTGATTTATATTACGTCGTGCAATTGCTTCTGCCTGTTTTTCTGTAATTTTCTCACCAGCTTCCTCTCCAAATTGTTGTAACCAATGAATTAGTAATGACAAATCTTTCTCTTGAGCGATTACCAATTCACCATCCTGCTGCACTTGATTAACCGCATCTAACTGATAAATCCACTCTTGCATATGAACTACGGGTTGATTACCTGTAATATCTTCCCATTCTTTTGCAAAAATAGTAGCGTACTGTTCTGGTCCTATCACCCCTGGCACTTCCATACCTTGATCCCAAATCTGCTTTACAGCAGCACGGATCACCTCTTCTCCAACAAATTGCCCCCAATCTGGGAGCACCCAATTATTTGGGGCTGTTTGCATAAAAGGAAAAAGAAGCTCTTTATCCTTTTCTACCCACCCTAAATAATAGGCACCTTCGTTATTCTGTTTTAGACGCTCTAATATACCAAGGATTAAATTATTGCATGCTTCTTTTTCTAAAAGCTTCTTCTCCACTAATTCTACATAAGCCTCTACTGATTTTGCGAACTGGACTTTCACCTTGCCTCCCCCTTTGCTTTTTTTAAACGATACATAGTTTATACTGTTTTGTAAAGGCTTTTTTCGTTACACTCATAGTAAGGAGGGATAGGGAAATGAATGAAAAACAATTACAAGATAAGCTGGATGAATTAAAATCGGACTATGTGCGAATCCAAGGGGATTTAGATAAACTGGAGTATGTGCGTGGCAGAGTATCTTCTGCCGAGGAACAATTAATTCGTTTAGAAGGAGAAATTGCCGAAGTACATCGACAGTTGGACGCATTTAATAGATAACGGCAAACTTTGTATACGGTTTATGCAATAGATGTAATTTCAGAAAAACTCAGCTGTCAAAGTCTTTGTGACGATAGCCGAGTTTTTTTATACTATAAACCCTTAAGAATTTATACTCTCCTATCGTGCAAATAAGAAAAACGATAACATTCGCTGTTCATGCTCGGCGACAAGCTATCGTTTTTCTTTAGGATATGTTTTCATAACAATACTCACTTGACACATGAGTAATTCGTTCTCACTTTTAAGCATTCGAGTATTTTATTACCTGTTTTCTTTGGATTGACCATTGCGCTGTGTTTCCAGCTTTGCTTGTATTTTTGCTTTTTCTTTATTTGGTGGGGTTAAGCTAACAATCCGGTCTCCTACAGCAGGTACCGTCCTCATTTCTTCAGAATAAAACTTTAGTTGTCCAGAAGGTTTGATTAAATATAGGAACACTGTTGCATCATCTTTATCGGCTAAATATTGTTTGTAATTATATTGACTGGTTAACGTTGTCTGTCTAAATACATAATGATGATCTAATTTATCAAGCAAGTCTTCCATTGTAAATTTCTTATCAAACAAAATTCTTCCGCCCACTCTTGACACAACATCAACAGAATCGCCATTAAATTGGTCGAATGGACTAATTTTAAACACATTTGTCCTTCCATACTCTGGCATAAATGTCGTACAAACTAATGAATTAAAGGCATGATCGTCCGTTGCTGCCAACAAATATTCATATGGAATCGTATCTAAATTATACTCTGTTTGTTCAGATAGGATATTACCATGATAAAAATTAATCCCTGCTTCTCTTACAGTTCTTAGCTTCTCCCATGAAGAGTCTACAATAATAACTGGAAAATCTGCTTTTGAAAGAGATTTAGCTAGTTCCACCGTAAATCGATTTGCCCCAACAATCATTGCTCCTGGTCTTCCTTCCATAGACAAATGTAGCTTCTTGGACAACCAGCCAATAGAAAATCCGTGTGCCACAACGGTAAAGAACACAAGCCCAAAGGTTAACGTCGTTAAAATTTGCGCATCTTCATATCCTTGTTCTGATAAAACACCAGCAAAATAACCAGACACTGTTAATGCCACTATCCCTCTTGGAGCAATCCAACCAACGAGCGCTTTTTCATTAAACGTTAAGCTCGTTCCTATCGTGGAAAGAAAAATCGATAATGGTCGGACAAGAAACATCATAAGCAGAACATAGCCGATGATATTTGGGCTAAATATGTGCAACAGCGTTTCTAATTGCAAAGAAGCTGTTAACATAATGAAGATCGTTGAAATAAGCAGAATCGATATATTCTCCTTGAAGTGACGCATATCAGAAATAGAGCTAATCCCCATATTCGCCAGTGTTATCCCCATCGCTGTAACAGATAATAACCCTGTTTCATGAACAATTTCATCAGCTACTGTAAAACACATAATAACGACAATGACAACAGCAGGTGACTTTAAAAATTCTGGTATATGACCGGTTTCAAACATCCAGCCAATACCCCTTCCACAAGCCCAACCAAAAATCGCAGCAAAGATAGAGGCGGCAAAGAATAGAAGAAGTTGAGCTACATCAGGCTCTGATGCAGTTAGGAAGGTAATAATTTCAAAAGCGAATACGGCAAGCAATGCGCCGATTGGATCGACAATAATCCCTTCCCATTTTAAAATTTTTGCAGGTCGTGCTTTTAACTTCGATTGGCGTAAAAGCGGCATAATAACCGTTGGACCAGTAACGATAAACAAGCCACCAATTACAAAAGCTACTGCCCATGAGAGTCCTGCAATATAGTGTGCTGTTAACGAGCCCAGAATCCAGGCGATAAATGCACCAACCGTTGAAATACGAAAGACTGGTTTACCTAGCCCTCGTAATTCTTTAAAACTTAAATTTAAGCTTCCTTCAAATAGAATAATGGCTACAGCTACAGAAATAATCGGACTATATAAACTGCCAAAGTCTTCTTCGGGATTCAAAAAACCAAAAATAGGACCTGCCAACAACCCTGTTATGGACATAACGACAATCGCAGGCATTCGATAACGCCAAGCGACCCATTGTGATCCGATCCCTAAAAGACCGATTAGCATGATTTCAAATAGTAAAGATGGTACCATGTTATACCTCCTCGGTTAAAATAAAATTGGTATGACTCCTTTTCTTGGAGGTATAGAACTGCCCCTCCAATTGTAATGACTATAATAATTACTGTTAAAATTGAAGGAGCAGAAGAATAAACTGCTTTAAAATTGATTTGTAAACTCATTTCCCTTAAAGAAACGGTTAAAACTAAACTCACTCATGATAAGCTAAGCCATAATAGCAGAACAAAGGCGCAAGCGCCCGTTTAGCAACGTAGCGAGTGGAACCAAGCAACTAAAGTTTTAGGAATCATGCTCCTGCAACAGGAGTATGCCGGCGCCCTCCGGCAAGCCCGTCTTTAGTCGGCCTTCCTATTTAGTACGAACCGATGATGACTTAGCTTAGGGCGATTTCGTGAAGTCGCCTAGTTGCTGCGCGCTTAACCCGGACGTGGCTTATTTTCTTATACCAAAGCATCTAATTTTTATACTTTCTTATCCTTTTAGAAAAACTTGGCTTACCACCAAAGCTTTATTGGGGAAGCTGTCGTTTTGCTTATACTATAAACCTTTAAACTATTATACTTTCCTAATAGTTTAAATCTTTCGTGCCGAACCTACGTTATAAGTTAAACACAAGATAAAAACATTTTAAAGGTGAAAAGCAATAATGTAAACAATTTTTATCAAATAAGATTTAAAATAAATTATTGCAAACTTTTTTTCTTTTACGTTTTTTGTATGAAAGAAGTATGCATAATACTGCTTCCATGAGTTACCCCTTCATTTTTATGGACATTGTGGGAAAGTATCTAAAATTTTAAGGTTAAAGTATGGGTAAAACGAAGGCTTTCATCATAGAGGCGTGAAGATAAGACAAGTTTTTATACTGTTTTATTGACATAGAAAACAACTACCTGTTACTATAATGACTGCTTTGTACTATTTTCAAAAAAGCGACATCAAAAGGCGAAATTTTCAGATTATAGAGCCAATTTTTACTTAGAAAACATAGACAAGGTATTATTTATTATTGTCAGTTAATTCTAATTCTCTAAAAAACTCGGCTTATTAACTAGTTGTAAAAGCTATTATTTTATACTGTTCATTTTAAAATTTTATACTTTCAAAATAGTTAAAATACAACGCTTGTTAATCATCCTGGAAAAGCATTGCCTTTTAATACGGAGGGAACAATCATGAAACGTGATACATTTATTATTGGTTTTATGCTATTTGCTTTGTTTTTCGGCGCTGGTAACTTAATCTATCCTCCTATTTTAGGAGTTTCTTCAGGCTCGTCTTTTTTTCCAGCTATTATAGGATTTATCATTACTGGCATTGGCATACCAATTTTAGCAGTTACAGCAATTTCTTATGTAAAAAATGATGCTAGAGAACTTGGAAATCATGTTCATCCTTTGTTTGGACTTATTTTCACCTGTCTTGTTTATTTAGCAATCGGACCATTTTTTGGCATACCAAGAGCGGCTACTGTTGGTTATGAAATGAGCGTTGAGCCGCTATTACAAAATACTTCTTCCGCAGCTTTATTGCTATTTACGAGCATATTCTTCTTAGCTGTTCTTTTCGTCAGTTTAAACCCGTCCAAAATGGTGGATCGCATCGGTCAGCTACTAACACCAATCCTATTGCTTTCCATCGCAGCGCTAGTCATTGGAGGACTTATTTTATTTAATCAGCCACTACCAACAGCTTCTGGAGATTATGCCCAAAATCCATTTTTCACAGGTTTTGTTGAAGGATATTTAACAATGGATGCAATCGCTGCATTAGCCTTTGGTATTATTGTTGTGCAAACTTTTAAAGAGCGTGGATTATCCGCAAAAGCGGACATTATAAAAGCAACGTTAAAATCCGGAACAATAGCAGGAGTTGGACTAGCTATCGTCTACGCTTCTCTCGGTTGGATTAGTGCGAGAATGCCGAATGGTAGCTCGTTTGTAAATGGCGGCGAGATATTGTCAGAAGCAGCTACGCAAATATTTAACACGTCAGGTACATTGTTACTAGGAATTATCGTAACATTAGCCTGTTTTACAACATCTGTAGGACTCGTTGTAGCCGCTTCGCAATTTTTCGCAAAAATCAGTCCAGTACCCTATAAGTGGCTTGCGGTCATTATTACATTCGCAAGTTATCTCATTGCCAACCAAGGACTAAATACAATCATTCGTTTTTCTGTACCAGTACTTGTTTGCTTATATCCAATTGCTATTGTGCTTATTCTACTTACCTTTATGCAGCCACTGTTTAAAAATAAGCAAGCTGTTTATCGAGGAGCCATCCTCTTTACTGCTATCGTCAGCTTGTATGACGGAATACTAGAATTAGGAGTGAAAATGTCATTTATCTCGGAATATATGACAATGCTTCCGTTTTCTAATATCGGATTAGGTTGGTTGCTTCCTGCAATCATCGGTGGATTCATTGGTTGGGTTCTATCCAAAATACAAAAGCGTGAAGCGTCTGTTTGAATGAAAAATTTTTATATTAGTCTACGAGGTAAATAAAAAAAGTGGTTCCAATTATTTAGCTTTTATGATTAGAACCACTTTTATTTTTTCTGACAGGTAATTTTTTATTTAAAAACTGATCTACTCTTGCAGCTTCTTCAGCCTTGATAACGTAAACAAAATTAATACGATCAACATAAACAAAAAATAGATTTCTTTCTTTACTGTAATAGTCTATTTCTTCCCAACTATTTGTTATATTTCTTTCTTTTTTTGGATCATTGGGAAATAAAGTAGCATGAATCCCGTCTTCAGAGATAGTTGTAAGATATTCACCTAATAGTCCTATATTTTCTTTTGTTAAACGTCTATTTGTACTTGTTATAAGATCCTTTTTTTGCTGCTGCAAAGAAAGGATAGAAGTTATGATAAAGCTAATAAGAACTAAAACTAAATAAAAATCAAATCCTCTGCCCATTACGAGAGTAGGAAAAGCACTTAAAATAAGGGAAAGAACTAAAGCGCCTATGACCATCCATTTTTTAGCTCGCTTAGCCCTCGTACTGTTCTCGTTATAATTTTCAGCTAACTTTTGAATATCTCCGTGATTTAAAATATAATTTAATTCCATTTTCCTCATAAAAACCTCCGTATTTAAAGTTCTTTAGGATACTTATTTCAACTTAAATATAGTGTATAAAAGTTAAACTAAATATCAAATTTTGCAATATACCCCCTTTTCCATTCGAAATTACAGTTCGATCATATATTTTTTAATTTTAACACAATTTATGTAACGATAAATCAGAAAATACTCTATTCCCATATATTTTCACCTAGCCATAAATACGTAATCATGTTGTAAAATATGTTAAGATGGATGGGGTAAAGGAGGAAAATGACATTGGGTTTACGTGAAGAAAAACTATTACAAACCTATTTTGGTTACCAACAATTTCGACCAGGTCAAAAGGAAGCTATTGACTTTATCATAAATGGAAACAACATTCTTGCTGTTATGCCTACAGGAGGCGGAAAGTCGTTATGCTATCAAATACCCGGACTAGCCTTAGAGGGAACAGCAATTATTATCTCCCCACTTATTTCTTTAATGAAGGATCAAGTGGATGCTTTACAAGCTTTAGGGGTTGCCGCTACATATATCAATAGTTCCTTGTCTCCAGAACAGCAGCAAACGCGTCTACGAGACATTTCGCTAGGGAGATACAAGTTTGTCTATGTAGCTCCAGAACGATTTGAATCTAGCTTTTTTATGCGTGTATTGCACCGCATACGCATATCCTTAATTGCTTTTGATGAAGCACACTGTATATCACAATGGGGGCATGATTTTCGACCTAGCTATCGCTCCATTATTCCCCAATTGCAACAGTTACCAAAAAGACCTGTGATGATGGCTCTAACAGCAACAGCCACTACAGAAGTAATTGAAGATATTCAGCAGCAACTACATATTGAAAATGTTGTTAACACAGGTTTTGAAAGAGAAAACCTCGCTTTTCATGTCATTAAAGGAAGAGATAAGCGCGCTTACATTCAATCTTTCTTACAAGAACGAAAAGAAGAATCTGGGATTATTTATGCAGCTACAAGAAAACAAACGGATTCTCTCTATGATCAGCTTGAAACGCAAGGGTATTCTGTGGCAAAATATCATGCAGGATTATCAGAAATGGATAGAAAGAGAGCCCAAGCTGCCTTTATTCATGATGAAAAACAACTTATGGTAGCAACGAATGCGTTCGGTATGGGAATTGATAAATCTAATGTTCGCTTTGTGATTCATTACGCCATGCCAATGAATATTGAATCGTATTACCAAGAAGCAGGTAGAGCTGGCAGAGACGGGGAGAAAAGTGATTGTATCCTGTTATTTTCTCCGCAGGATATTCAACTACAAAAATTTTTAATTGAACAATCCAATATGGAAGAATCTGTGAAGCAAGCAGAATACCGTAAATTACAAGCAATGATTAATTACTGTCATACACATAGTTGCTTAACCGATTATATTTTAGGTTATTTTCACGCTTCATTGAAAAAAAGATGCGGACGCTGTAGCAATTGTGTAAAACGACAAGAGAAAGTGGATATGACAGAAGAGGCACAAAAAATCCTCTCCTGTGTAAAACGAATGGGCGAAAAATTTGGCGTAGGTATGACAGCTAAAGTGTTAAAAGGGTCTAAAGATAGGAAAATCAGGCAATTCCGCCTACATACTTTATCTACATACGGTATTCTGTCCGCCTATACCGAAAGAGAACTGACAGAATGGATCCAGTTTTTAGTTGCTGAACAATTGCTAGCAACCGAAGAAGGGAAGTTTCCAACACTAAAGTTGAACCAACAATCCGTTGATATATTAAAAGGGAAAAGAACCGTTTGGATGTTTACTGCTCCTATGCCAACAAATGACGTAGCAGATTATCATGAAGATTTATTCACTTCACTACGACAATTAAGAAAGCAGCTAGCGGAAGAACAAAACGTGCCACCTTACATTCTGTTTTCCGATGCAACACTAAAGGATTTAAGTAGGTATTTTCCAACTACCAAAGAAGAAATGTTACTGGTTAAAGGAGTTGGCGAAAGGAAGTTTGACCAGTATGGAGAAGCGTTTCTAACCGTTATTCAAAAATGGCGAGAAGAACACCCTGATGTTCAAAAGGTAATTCCCATTCAAGAATCAAGACCTATAAAAAAATCGAACCCTAAACAGGAAGACCAGCCAAGTCACATCATAAGTTATCAGCTATTTCGGTCGGGAAAAGCAATTCAAGACATCGCTACTATGCGCGATCTATCTGTACAAACCATAGAAAACCATTTATTTAAAGCTTTTAAAGACGGATATCCTATCGCTTGGGAAATATTTTTCACCTCACAGGAAGAAGAAGCTGTTTTGGCTGCTCGTGAAGAATTGGACGAACCAAAACTAAAACCATTAAAAGATTCTTTACCAGACACAATTGGGTATACAAAAATCAAAGCTGTTTTAACGAAGCACGGTCATTTATAAAGGAAATCTTAATCAGCGAGAAGTCCCTTCTTCTCCACAAATCGTTAGTAATCTAAAGGCATGGCTTAAAGCTACCGCCAAAACCTTTATAATAAAATCTGCCAATACGATAAACCTAAAAAACTGATGCTTGGGAGCAAAGGCGCAAGATCCCGTTTAGCAACGTAGCGAATGGAATCAACAGAGATAAAAGAATTATACCCCTGTTTTAGTCGGCCTTCCTATTTAACACGATCCGATGATGACTTATCGTAGGGCAATGGAGCTGAAGTTACCAAGTCTTATGGCAGAAAAATGCTGTCGTTTTCTTATACGATAAATCTTTAAACTTTTATACTTTCCTATAGTGTAAACCAAAACATCCATCTCGACTTACACACTCGAGATGGATGTTTTGCTTTATTTCTTATTTCCAAACAAGCAATCAGCTTATTACTTCTTTTTCCACGCCCATGTTCCGTTCCGAAACACCGGCTCAGTTGTGCCATCGGCAAATACGCCATCGATATCAAGTTGATCCGAACCAATCATAAAGTCAACGTGACTTAAGCTATCATTAACGCCATGTTGATCTAATTCCTCCTCATTCATTTGCGCTCCGCCTTCCAAGTTCGTTGGATAAGCTTTTCCTAATGCGATATGACAAGAAGCATTTTCATCAAATAACGTATTGTAAAAAATGAGCCCAGACTGTGATACTGGTGATTCATGAGGAACAAGAGCCACTTCACCAAGACGTTTAGAGCCTTCGTCAATATTTAGTAAATGCTCTAATGTATCTTGACCTTGTTCAGCGGTAAAATCAACAACTTCTCCATCTTTAAATGTTAATTTGAATCGATCAATCAAGCTTCCGCCATAATTCAACGGCTTCGTACTTGAAACAGTACCGTTCACGCGATATTTATGCGGCAAGCTAAACACTTCTTCTGTTGGCATATTCGGATTAAACGTTATACCACCCTCCGTTTGGGCAGAGCCGCCTTTCCAGATATGTCCTTCTGGAAGCTCCATTTCCAAATTTGTACCTGGTGCTTTAAAAATAAGCTTCTTATAGTTTTTATCGTTTAAAACCTCTCTTGCCACACGTAAAGAAGCATTATGCTCCTCCCAAGCAGCTATAGGATCTTCCTTATCTACACGAACAATTTTCACAATCGCCTCCCAAAGGCTCTCTATAGCAGCTTCTCTTGATTTATTAGGAAAAATCTTTTGCGCCCAGTCCCCTGTAGGGATCGAAATAATGGACCACGCAATCTTATCATTCATCGTATATTTGCGAAAATTTTTCATGGCTTCTGCGCCTGCTTTATTTGCTTTTGCCACTTTAGCTGAGTCAATTCCTTGCAATAAGTCTGGATTCGTTGAACGAATGTTTAAAACTGCTGCTCCATCCTCAGCAAAACTTTCATGAAGCATGACTCTCCATTCTGGGAAATGGGCAATGACTTCATCGGGAGCATATTCGAACTTAAGCCGTGTTAGTTCGTCGTCTACCCAATTAATATGTACGTTTTTCGCTCCCATTTCATAGGCTTTGCGGACTACAATTTTTGTGAAGTCCGCCCCTTCTATTGGTGCATTAATCATTAAAGCTTGCCCTTTTTGTAAATTAACACCTGTACGAAGTGCTAATGTAGCATATTTTTTTTGTACTTGTTCAGTAACCATTGTTAACCTCCAAAAAATAATTAGTGTATATCCTTTATTATTCCACAAATACAATGAAAATACCAAAGCCGAACATTTACAAAGAGAAAGTACTTCTTGTATGTGTAAAATATTTCACGAGGAGGACATTAGAGCCTATTTCTATTCAAAAAAAATAAAATAACATGTTAGCGTAGGAAAAACACGAAGACTTCGATGGGAAAGCGCAATGGGATGACCCCGCAGCAGCGATCACTAGCTATGTATTTATAACCAATTGTTCCTTTTAAAACAGTAAAAGTGGACGTAAAGAGGTTGGATGTTTGGGCTATACTTATGTAGAGAAAAACTTAACACAAACGTGCTTCTTAGCAAACTTTACGCAACATCTAAAATATGATACCCTAGAAACAAGTTACTTTTCGTAATAACTGTTTATCTATGGGAATGGATACCAATTGAGGTGATGATCTATGGATACGAATCTATGCCCTCGTTTTGAAAAAGCAATGGGCTTATTAAGCACAAGATGGGTAGGACTCATTCTGTTTGATTTACTTAAAGGTACAAAGCGATTTTCGGAAATGGAAGCTGATTTACCAATAAGTGGACGTTTACTTTCAGATCGACTAAAAATGTTGGAAAAAGAAGGTATTGTTACAAGAGATGTCTACTCGGAATTCCCTGTTCGCATTGAATATTCTTTATCCGAGAAAGGAAAAGCACTCGCACCAGTCATTAAAGAAATTCAAAAGTGGGCAGAAGAACATATTTCCGATGATGAGACAAGTGAGGAATGTTAAACAAAGATCTTTTTCCCGAATATTGACGCATGAACAAGAGCGCCTCCTATACATAGGACGCGCTCTTGTTTTTTGTGTTTGTTTATTTAGAATGCTCTGCTTGTTCTCGATCCCAATATTCAATACCTTCCTGATCATCTAACACATCGCGGTAAAAGACAGGATCTTTTCCTGCTTTCCGTTGTCTACGATAATCTTGAAGCACTTGATTAGCGATTTTAAACAATCTGGCTATCGCATACAAGTTAATTAAAGCCATAATTGCCATCGTTAAATCAGCTAATGACCAAACAAAGTCAAACGAAGCTATTGCACCAAACGCCACCATTAATAGCGCTCCGATTCGATATAAAAATAAACCTACTTTACTATCCCGGATGTACGTTATATTTGTTTCCCCATAGTAATAATTCCCTAAAATGGAACTATAAGCGAACAATAGTATAGCTATGGCAATAAAACCGCCAGCCCAATCTCCTATATGGAAAGTGAACGCATTTTGCGTCAACTGTATACCGTCAGCCTTACTTCCTTCAAAACCACCTGCTGTAATAATCACAAACGCAGTGGCACTACAAATTAAAATCGTATCAAAAAATACCCCTAATGCCTGAATAAGCCCTTGCTTAGCAGGATGGGTAACTTCAGCAGTCGCTGCAGCATTTGGGGCACTACCCATACCTGCTTCATTAGAGAACAAACCACGTTTAATCCCCATCATAATAGCTGCACCAAAACCACCACCAGCTACTTCACGAATTCCAAAAGCATTGGAGACGATATACGTTAACATATCTGGGATTGCAGTAATATTTGTAATTAAAATATAAATAGCTAATAAAATATATAAAATAGCCATTACAGGTACGATGATTTGTGTTACATTCGCAATGCTCTTTAATCCACCAAAAATAACTATTGCAGTAAAAACAAATAAAATAATAGCAATAACTTCACTATCAATGGCAAATTGATTTTCAAACGCCAAACTAATAGTATTTGATTGAACAGAGTTAAACACCAATCCGTACGTAAACGTAATTGTAATCGCAAATAACACTGCAAGCCAACGACTTTTTAGTCCTTTTTCCATATAATATGCAGGTCCACCGCGATATTGATCTTCATGAGGAACTTTATATACTTGCGCTAATGTACTTTCTACAAAACCAGAGGCTGAACCAAGTAAAGCGATGATCCACATCCATAAAACCGCTCCCGGGCCTCCAGCTGCTATAGCTGCAGCTACGCCAGCCATGTTCCCAGTCCCCACTCTCGATGCTGCACTAATGGCAAAAGCTTGAAATGAAGAAGTCCCTTTTTTACCTGCAGCACTAATGGTTCGTTTATCTGCAATAACTCGAAACATCTCAGGTAAGTATCTGAATTGCACAAAACCTGTTTTAATCGTAAACCATAAGCCTAATCCAAGTAATACAGCAATTAAGACGTATGTCCATAAAACATTATTTACATCACCAATCAAATTTTCCAAAAATAACACGATTATTCCTCCTCTTGTTTATGATGTCATTCCACACATCATAAAACAACAAACTTTTTAAATAAATTGAAATATTCCCCTATTCATCTCCCCTTTAGAAAAACTTCGCTTATCGCCAACTCTTTTTGACAATATAGCTAATCTCTCCTTATTATTGGTTACTGCGCAAATTAAAACAGCCTGACTCAGCAGGCGGACGTCTTTGAAAAAGATTCCCTTTTACATATAAGGTTGTACATCGCATTACAGTCATCATAAAAAAATCTTTCATTTAATTCTTCCGCCTAACTAAGCCAAAGATGTCGTGGAAGACCCTTTTCCACCCAAAGAGCTTCAGCTTCCATTTGCTTGTTATTGTATCATTTTACATTAATTTCTCGAACGATTCCATGGGTAATCTGTGCCAAAAATTTCAGCAAATTCTTTTGCCTGCTTTCTCCGCTCTTTTCTATGTTTGGCGCGATCTGCTGCTGATGCATGCAGTTTCTGTTCATGTTCGGACTCTGGAACGACACTTGGCACAGGTTTAGGTTTTCCCTCTTCATCTATCGCTACAAATGTTAAAAAAGCAGTTGAACAAACCTGCCGCTGTCCAGTTCGTAAATCTTCCGTTACTGCTTTCACAAATACTTCCATCGACGTGTTGTGCGTCCAGGTAACGAAAGCTTCCACACAGATAGAATGGCCTTCTTTTACTGGAGCTAAAAAGTCAACCGAATCGGTAGAAGCTGTAACAACGGGCATACGAGCATGTCGTGATGCGGCTATAGCAGCAACATCATCCATATAAGCCATGAGCTTACCGCCAAATAACGTACCATACGTATTCGTATCTGGTGGCAACACATACGATGTTTTGACTGCCAAAGAATGTGTACAAGTTCTTTTTTCCACTTTACCCCTCCTTCTTATCATTTATCCGATACTTAGGGTGCTGTAAGACTTACTTCAAGAATTGGAAGATGGAGCTGGACAAGACTTCGTGCGAGATAACAGCACAAAATCCTTTTTTCGTTAGAGACCTTTAGGTCACATATTATTGGCCTACTAACAATTAGTGCTCCTACAGATGAAAGGCTTGCTTTATAATACTGGCGAAAGAAGTCGTGAAACAGACTCTTTAAATCGAATTCCTAACGACCGCTGGCGATATAAACCTTCTGTCATTTGTGTCGATAGCAACATGTCTTCTTCAAATTTCGATACTAATTGTTGCGTCAAATCATTATCATATAAAAAAGCATTCACTTCAAAGTTTAAGCGGAAGCTACGAACATCAATATTTGCTGTTCCAACAGAAGCGATTTTACCATCTACTACGATGGTTTTGGCGTGCAGAAAGCCATTTTGATAAATAAATACTTCTGCTCCTGCTTCTAATAGATCCCCTATATGTGATAATGTTGCCCAATATACGAAAGGATGATCTGGTTTATTAGGAATCATGATTCGAACATTGACCCCAGACAGTGAAGCAATTCGCAGTGCATCACGCAAGCTTTCATCAGGAATAAAATAAGGAGTTTGAATATAAACATAGTCTTTTGCAGTCATGATCATTTTAATGTAGCCATTTTTTATTTGCTCCCAATCCGAATCAGGTCCACTGGAGACAATTTGTACACCAACATGACCTACTGGGTTAGCACTATAATAACGGTCTTCATATAAGATGTCGTTACGAGAAGCTTGGTTCCAATCTAATATAAAACGTGTTTGCATTTGGCGTACAGCATCTCCGTAAATACACAAATGCGTGTCACGCCAATACCCAAATTTTTTATTCATCCCTAAATATTCATCACCAATATTAAAGCCACCAATATACCCTACCTTTCCGTCAATAATGGCTAATTTACGATGGTTTCGGTAATTTATTTTAAAATTAATCTTAGGTATCTTAGGAGGAAAAAAAGCTTCTACTTCTACACCGGCATTAAGAAGTTTCTTTATATACTTTCGACTTAAAGATCGTGACCCCATATCATCAAACAACATACGTACTTCTAGACCTTCTTCTGCTTTTTTTATTAACACATCTGCAATTCTTTGGCCGAGCTGGTCACTACGAACAATATAATACAACAAATGAATATGATCTGTAGCCCGTTCTAAATCTTTGATTAAGGCTTCAAATTTCTCCTTACCATCTGTAAAAATCTTTACTTCATTATTATGAGTGAAAATTGCATCGTCGTTGCGTAAATGTAAATAATAGAGGTCTTCATATTTAGCGATGTCTTTGTTTTTAAATTCAAAAGTTCCTTCTTCAAGCGCACGCAACTGCGATTGTACGGCTGCTTTTACCCCTAATCTACTTTTGGTATCCCAAGTGAAAATACGCCTTCTGCTAATTGGTTTCCCAAAAATCAAATACAGGATAAACCCTGCAATTGGGATAAACAATAGCACCATTAGCCAAGCCCAAGTTGAGGTTGGATCTTTTCGTTCAAGAAAGATAATAGAAATTCCTAAGGCAATATTTAAAATTAAAACAAAGCTTAGCAAATAAGAAGATAGATCTATTTGCATTACTTTCCCCCCTTCCCCAACCTTACTCCATTTTTTTTACACTCTCCCATAATACTATAGCATACCATGTTATTCATTTTTTATCTATTGTATTTTAAAATCCCCTTTTCATGTATAAACAAAACATAGATTTACAAAGTCTTTACGGCCAAAGCCTTTGTTTTATTTATAAAATTAACCTTCATTTTAATGTTTTTCTATGTATTTAGAAAAGCTTGGCTTGTCGCCAAATCTTATGGCGAAAAAACGCTGTCGTTTTTCTTATACTTTAAACCTTTATACTTTCCTATAGTACAAAAAAACTTTCCTCGGAATCTGGAAAAGGCTTTTTACTTACTATTCTTTCTTTTCTTGCAAAAGAGATTTAGAATGACTATATTATATTGACATCCATCTGGAGAGGTTACATGCTTTCTTTGTATTAAAAAAGCTTAACTGCACAGTGCTTTCATCAATATATAAACGTGAATTTTCTTTTTTTATCTCTTACTCACCATATTATTTTACATGAAAGAAGGGAGAACATGACCGTTACACAAGATAAAACGGGTATCATACATACCTTAGGAGCTTATGCTTTATGGGGAGTTCTTCCCATTTATTGGAAATTTCTAGAGAGCGTTTCACCTGGCGAAACGCTGGCACATCGAATTATATGGTCGGCTATTTTTATGATTATCATTGTACTTATTGTTGGGAAATGGCATGAATTGCTTCGCGAATGGAAGGCATTAATGCAAAACAGACGAAAATTCATAGGCGTTTTTATGGCAACTACTGTTATTAGTCTCAATTGGCTGACATTTATTTGGGCGGTGCACAATGATCATGTTATTCAAGCAAGTTTAGGATATTATATTAACCCTTTAATCAGTATTTTGCTTGGTATCCTTGTGCTGAAGGAATCTTTTACCTTTAGACAGACCATTTCCTTTATCATGGCAGCTATTGGCGTCCTTTATTTGACAATAAGTTATGGCGTATTTCCTTGGATATCTTTATTGCTTGCAACGAGCTTTGGGTTGTACGGTTTGTTAAAGAAAAAGATAGATATTGGTCCTATGATTGGACTGACAATCGAAACGATGTTAATTTCTCCAGTCGCTCTTCTATTCTTATTGTTTCTTCCGCAAAACACTTTTCAATGGAGCACCATTCTATCAACGACAAACATGCTACTAATAGGTGCTGGCGTAGTTACAGCAATACCGTTATTACTATTTGCAAGTGGAGCGAAACGCATTTCTTTATCCTTGGTCGGCTTTTTGCAATACCTTGCACCAACGCTTATGTTGTTAATAGGAGTTTTTTTATATAAAGAGCCATTCACTTCTGCTCACTTCATCGCATTTTTATTCATATGGTTCGCACTGATTAACTATCTGTTAGCTAGTTACCAAAAGCCTACAAAAAAGCAATTTAAAAAAGCAAACTAACGCTTTATTAAAAACAAACAGTTGAACAAGCAAGCTCTAATAACAAAAATCACCGTTGACAAATTCATTTGAACCTTATATAATATTCAGTAATTTAAATAACATCTCTTATTATGAGCGGTGGAGGGAATAGGCCCTATGAAGCCCGGCAACCTGAAAGCAACCAACTTTGCTTTTTACGGTGCTAAATCCTACAAACCTATTATAAGGTTTGGAAGATAAGAGGAGGACGGAATGTATATTTTAAACCCTCTTCTTAAGAAGAGGGTTTTTTATTTTTTGTTTTCATTTCTTCCTTGCAAACTACTTACTTCTAACCAATAGTAGAAAAACTTCGCTTATCGCCAAGTCTTATGGCGAAAAAACGCTGTCATTTTTCTTATACTATAAACCCAAAAAATTTTATACTTTTCTATAGTGCAACACAAGATGCATGGTTCTTATCCATGCACTCTCTTTTTCAATTAGTCGAATAGCAAACCCATTTTTACATTTAATCAAAGGAGGAAAAATAATGAGTCATTTTTTTACGCAAAATCCAGAAACTGCATTACTTCACGGTGGGCAAACCCCCGATTCAGAAACAGGAGCTAGAGCAGTCCCTATTTACCAAACGACCTCTTATGTATTTAACGATACAGAACACGCACAAAACTTATTCGGTTTAAAAGAACCTGGAAATATATACTCCCGAATTGGTAATCCAACTGTAGATACGTTTGAACAACGTGTTGCCCAACTAGAAGATGGTGTCGCTGCAGTAGCTACATCTTCTGGAATGGCCGCAATCACTTTCGCTATTTTAAATGTAGCAAGTGCTGGGGACGAAATTATTACCGATAGCAATCTTTACGGTGGCACATACAATTTATTTGCTAATATACTTCCTCGTTACGGAATTCATGTAAAATTCATAGATGGTTCCAATCCAAATGAAGTAGAGGCTGCAATTACTGAGAAAACAAAAGCTATTTTTGGGGAAACGATCACCAATCCCAGCCTGCATGTTTTTGATATTGAAACGATCGCAGCAATAGCACATGCACACCATATCCCTATAATTATCGATAATACCTTTGCCCCTTACCTCGTTAAACCATTCGCATGGGGAGCAGATATTATTGTCCATTCTGCAACAAAATGGATCGGTGGTCACGGAACAACGATTGGCGGGGTGGTTGTAGACGGAGGAAGGTTTGATTGGAATCACGATAGATTCCCAGGTTTTACCGAACCTGATGCAAGTTACAACGGCTTGCGATTTGCTGATGTTGGACCTGCCGCTTTCGCTACAAAACTACGTGTACAATTAATTCGTGATATTGGAGCTTGTTTAAGCCCACATAGCGCATTTTTGTTGCTTCAAGGGTTAGAAACGTTACATTTACGCATGCAACAACATACGAAGAACGCACAAAAAATTGCTGCTTTTTTAACAGATCATCCAGCAATTGATTGGGTTAATTATCCTGGCTTGTCCAATCATCCTTCCTATCCATTAACAAAAAAATACTTTCGTGAGGGTACTGCCGGGTCAATTATAACGTTCGGTATTCAAGGTGGAAGGGAAGCTGGAAGACAATTAATTGATCAAATTGAATTATGGTCGCATGTAGCAAATGTAGGTGATGCTAAATCGCTCATTATTCACCCTGCATCTACCACACATCAACAGCTAACAACGGAGGAATTAGCCGCAAGTGGGACAACAGAAGAAACCATTCGTTTATCGGTTGGCTTAGAGTCTGTTCATGATCTACTCATTACTTTGGACAACGCAATAGCAAAAGCTACAGGGGAACAAGCAACCATCGCTATTGGTGAACAACAGGCTATCCATTGGCTGCTTCATTCTTCTTTTTTAAGAGACGGTGGAAATGTGCGCAAAAAATGCCTTGCCGTATACGGTTTAGAAACAGCAAATGAAACAGACCGAAAAAAAGTCTTCCAATTACAAGCGTTCGGATTCGATATAGCTGTTGTGGGAAGTACTAACCTAACTATCCCTTTACCACAATATAAAGAATTAACGGACATCCCAGTAGTGGACGCTACTTGGTCACTGCAGCCTACATTACCAGCTCCACTGTTAGAGCAGCTCGTAAATAAAGACTGTAAGCTTTTATGGGTGGAAAATACAAATGAAACAGCTGCTACGATAGAACATGCCAAAGCAACTGGCATTACCGTTATTACACAAAAAAACCCTTATGAAGAAGCGTTATTGCTTCGAAACAATGCTACGGAGGCACCTGTATTTGCATAGCATACCATTACCTTTTTTATAACAGGTTTATTTGTTTGTATAATTGGAAAAATTATAACTAACCTTCCCTTTCTGATCGCCTTGTAATTGAAGGCGATCTTTTTTACTATTAGATTTTTTTGGTTTATAGTAGAACAAAGGCAGGGCGCTCGTTTAGCAACGTAGCGAGTGGAACAAATCAACGAAAGTTTTAGGAGTCATGCCACTAAAACAGGGGTATGCCGACGCACTAAGGCAAGCCCGTTTTAGTCGACCTTCCTATTTAGCACGAACTGATGATGACTTATCGTAAGGCGATTTCGTGAAGTCGCCTAGTTGCTGGGTGCTGGCTTATTAGGTTATTTGGTTATACATAAGCCCCTCATTAGCCCCTAATTTTATACTTTCTTATCTCTTAAGAAAAACAAAGGCTTTCTTCCTACGACAAGCCAAGTTTTTCTAATGATAAAATGAATGAAGGTAGCCAAAATCGGCAAGCTATGAAAGTAGTCAGTAGAAATAGAAGATTTGATACGTCTAATTGGAAAAATTCAACTTATGATATAAAGTGAATTTCTAATCAGTGGAATTTTCTTTCATCCCCTACTTATTTTAAAAGTTGGGATGCTGTTAGCTCAGAACAGCGCGAGTTTTATAGTATCTTATAGTCGGGATAAACTTCAAAATATTATACTGCCCTATAGTGTAAGCAAATGCTTGTAGTATACATATGCTGTATACTACAAGCAGCCAATACTCTAATCATACAAACAAAGTCCTCATTAAGTTAGTATAGTTACCATAAAACTTTTAACAAGCCCGATGTTTAAAACTAATCCACTTAGGTGTTGATAACGATGCAAAAAAAGAAATTAATAACCGGAGTAACTCTCCTGTTACTCATCGTAGGAGCCACGCTCTATATTTTCATACATGAAGCAGATCAAGCAAATCTTGCTGAAAAGGATATAAAGCAACAGGATGCAGCAACAAAAGAAAAAACGGCCAACATCAAAAAGCATGAGCAAAAACCATCGCCAAAGCTTTTTATTCATAAAGAGCAACAGGTTACGAAGCATTTTTATCAATCAAGACATATCACGGCAATTGGTGATTCGTTGACACAAGGTGTTGGCGATGAAACAAAACAAGGAGGCTATGTCGGAGCCCTTGAACAAATAATGACTCAAGCAAACACAGAAGCTTCTTTTGATAATTTTGGTGTACGAGGCAATCGCTCAGACCAACTACTTAAAAGACTGCAGCAAGACGATATTATTGCTTCCATAAAGCAAGCGGACATTGTATTTATAACAATTGGCGCTAATGATGTGATGCGTGTATTAAAAGAAAATATTACAAATCTCCAAATGGAGGCATTTGAAAAAGCTCGGGTAGACTATGAAAAACGACTTCATAAAATCTTAACCAACATCCGAACGGTAAATGCAGATACGAAAATTTACTTACTCGGTTTTTACAACCCTTTTGGGCAGTATTTTAAGGACATTAAAGAACTGAAGCTAATTGCAGACAATTGGAATAAAACTGGTAAAGAGATAATAACTACGTATGAAAACAGCTCCTTTATACCAATTAGTGATTTATTTTCAAACACAGATGAAAATTTGTTTGCAGAAGATAATTTTCATCCAAATCAGTTAGGCTATGAGCGGATTGCTGAACGTATATTTGAGGTTCTAAAGAATGAACAAGAAAGAGGATGAACAGCATGGGGAATAGAACGGAACATACCAAAAGTAAAAAGTGGAAAAGGCTATTTATCGGGTTACTTTCCTTTAACATGATCCTGCTTTTTGTATTGCTCACACTTATTTTTTGGCCAGTTCCACAAGCTGAATACCCAGAAAAAGCTACTGAAGAAACAGATGCAAATTCAGAATTTATTGTTCGTACGACTAAAAAAAATTTAAACGATTTGGCCAATACGTATATTGACCAATTGCTTGAAGGGACAGATCATGAATATCGTATTGAACTAGGAGATGATGTACACTTAATTGGTGAATTACCTGTTTTTTCCTCAACCGTTCCATTATCTGTTCATTTAGAACCTTTTGTACAAGAAAATGGAGATATTATTTTGAAACAGAAGTCCATTTCTATCGGCTTATTAAAACTACCGAACAAAAAAATTATGGAATACATGGATAAATACCTCCCGATGCCAGAATGGGTTACTGTTAATCCAAAAGAAGAAGAAATATATGTAGCTGTGACGGATATCGAGTTAAAAAGTAATTTTCAGGTCGCCGTCGAACATATTGACTTACAGGCAAATAATTTATCGTTTAAATTTCGTATACCATATCAAACATTAGGTATTAATTAAGCGAAGCTAGAATATCTAGCTTCGCTTATATTAGCTTGTGAAAATAGTATTAAAAAATGGCTCGTAGGATGAGGAATAACCTCAATAAGAGCTTCCTCCTCGCTACGAGTTATTGTTCGTTCATATGAGAATAAATAATATATGATGACATAACCTGCGCTTCTTCTTTTGAATCACACATTGCTGTTTTATTACGGTATGGATAGTCGCCGAGCCTTCCTTTGTATATTAACTGCATTCCCTCATGACTTCTTATATCTTCAGGGGTCACAAAGCAAGTCGGCTTTTTAAGTTGAAAATGTTCGACATCATTTAATACAGTTGCTACAAATTGCGAGCAGAAGAATGCACACTTCCGATTAATTTCTATTTGCAACAAGATGCCGATTAAACCGATAAAATTGTAACGGTAGCGATCTTTGTCACATTCAATTCGCTCAATATGCTGCAAGATTTGCTCACGCTCTTCTTCAGATACGGTAAAACGATAAACTGCACAAGCTGCATTCTTTAAAAAATCACTATGAATGTCTTCTTGAACAAACCCCCCAATAAAAGGATTTTTGGGCCGCTTCCGACCAAAGCTATACAATCTCTGCAAATCCTCATCAAATCCGATGGAAACGTGGTTCAAGGACTGTTTTGTAAAGAAATGAATAGCTTTCGCTAAATTCGTGCCCGTATCTGTGAAGAGAAGATAAATGAATTTTTCCCCCAATACACATATCCCCTTCCATCTATGCTGTAAAAGAGCTAAATTAAATAGGTTAGCACGTCATGTTGTTAGCACCCCTGTGTATTTCAAAATTACTCCTGTAGATGATAAGACTTTCTAACATAGGGATTTTTACTATTGATTACTGCAATAAGGTTTTGGTAAGATGCTTTAAAAGAAACAGCATGTAAGATTGTTAGTTTGAACTTTTTAAATAGGAGTCAAACACCTTAAAGCACATTCTCTCTAAAAACTCCTCACATAGCATATTTAAGCGTTAATATTCGCTATTATTTCTACCATTTCATTGTATTCCTGATCGAAATTGTATATGCGCTTGAACCCGCGGCTTTTCATTACAGACGGACACTTTCCTCAGGGGTGTTTAAGCCTCCTTACTCGCCAAAAAACACCAAGCTCATGCGTTTTATACAGGAGTCGCCGCATGAAGTTGATAAAGCGACTGCTTACCTGCTCATACTATTACTGGAATTAACTTGGACGCTTCTTATTCTTGACATATCTACCCACCGCAGATCTTTTAAAAGAGCAATTCATACCTCACCTTTCTTATACTATTACAAAAAAAACGCATTTGCACAAGTATATTTTTAGCATAGAAAACACAAGCTTGTCGGCAAACTATTTTATCAAGCCATCGCTTAATTTTGAGAAGTGAATACATTCCCTCAGAAAGCGCCCAAATGAAAACAAGGATAGTTCAGCTTTATTTTATTTATCCTGTTCATTTTTCCTTGTAGTACTAAAAGCGATTGTTATTCATGAAGCCAAACATTGACGAATTACTTGAAATAACGTAAGCTAACGTTGATTACTTTTATTTTATTGGAGGAAATTAAACCGAATGATTAATGTATCGAATGTGAGTTTACGATATGGCGATAAAAAATTATTTGAAGATGTGAACTTAAAGTTTACTCCAGGTAATTGTTATGGATTAATTGGTGCAAATGGAGCTGGTAAGTCCACTTTCCTTAAGATATTATCTGGTGAAATAGAGCCACAAACGGGTCATGTCTCCTTATCTCCAGGCGAACGCCTTGCTGTTCTAAAGCAGGATCATTTCGCTTACGAGGACTATAACGTTATCGACACGGTGCTTATGGGGCATGAAAAGCTTTACGCTGTGAAACAGGAAAAAGACGCTATTTATATGAAAGGCGATTTTACGGAAGAAGACGGCATGCGTGCTGCTGAACTAGAAGGCGAATTCGCTGAAATGAATGGCTGGGAAGCTGAATCTGATGCAGCTGTTCTATTAAAAGGACTTGGCATCGATGAGTCACACCATGATAAACAAATGGCTGAGCTACATGCAGACGAAAAAGTGAAAGTGTTACTTGCCCAAGCGCTATTTGGCAATCCGGATATCTTATTATTAGACGAGCCAACAAACGGGTTAGACATTCATGCCATTCAATGGCTAGAAGAATTTCTCATTCATTTTGAAAATACCGTCATTGTGGTTTCCCATGATCGCCACTTCTTAAATAAAGTATGTACACATATTGCGGATGTTGATTATGGAAAAATTGAAATTTATATCGGTAACTATGACTTTTGGTATGAATCTAGTCAGCTAGCAACGAAAATGGCACAGGAAGCAAACAAAAAGAAAGAAGAAAAGATTAAAGAGTTACAATCATTTATTGCACGCTTTAGCGCTAACGCTTCCAAATCTAAACAAGCGACATCAAGAAAGAAATTGTTAGACAGCATTACGCTGGATGATATAAAACCATCTTCAAGAAAATACCCATATATTGCCTTTACCCCAGAACGGGAAATTGGAAATGATCTACTAGCTGTTCAAGGATTAACAAAAACCATTAATGGTGAAAAATTATTGAATAATGTTAGTTTTACGATGAATAAAGATGACAAAATCGCCTTTGTTGGTGGCGATGATGTAGCAAAAACGACACTATTTAAAATTTTGATGGGGGAAATGGAACCAGATGCGGGAACGTATAAATGGGGGGTCACAACATCCCAATCTTACTTCCCAAAAGATAATAGTGCTTACTTCGAAAATAGTGACTTACCTTTAGTAGACTGGTTAAGACAATATTCACCAGAAGATGAAACAGAAACTTTCTTACGTGGCTTTTTAGGGAGAATGCTATTTTCCGGGGAACAAGCGTTGAAAAAAGCAAATGTTTTATCTGGAGGAGAAAAAGTACGCTGTATGCTATCCAAAATGATGTTGAGCAACGCCAACGTACTTCTTTTGGATGAGCCGACAAACCATCTTGATTTAGAATCCATTACTGCTTTAAATAATGGACTTATCAAATTTAAAGGTTCCATTTTATTTACATCTCATGACCATCAATTCATTCAAAGTATTGCCAATCGCCTCATTGAAATTACACCGAATGGTTTGATTGATAAAGAGATGAGCTATGATGAGTACGTACAAGATAAAGAATTGCAAGCGAAAATTGCTACTATGTACAACAAGTAGCCAAAGGAAAGAAACATTGTAGATAGAATCCGTTATAGTACGATAAGACGGGGACAAAGGCGCAAGCGCCCGGTTAGCAACGTAGCGAGTGGAACGAAGCAACTAAAGTTTTAGGAATCATGGTGAGACGGTGTTGCACGAACCATTGATGACTTATCGTAGGGCGATTCGTGAAGTCGCCTAGTTGATGGGCGCTGGAGCCGGACGTGGCTAAATAACTTAGTAAGTTATCCACAGCTGCAAAATTTATAATTTCCTAGACGGTTAGAAAAACTTGGCTTATCGCATAGCGATAAGCCAAGTTTTTTCTAATGTGCTTGTTTCTGTTTAATTTTACTTAACATATCCGTTGTCAGTTTGTCTAAATCATATTCCACTTTAAAGCCCCATTCATCAATAGCACAGGCGGAATCTAAATTATTTGGCCAACTGTCTGCAATTGCTTGTCGAAACGGGTCAACATCGTATTTTAATGAGAAAGAAGGAATATGCTTTTGGATCGATGTAGCAAAGTCCTCCGGTGCTGCGGAGAAAGCTGAAATATTAAAAGCATTACGATGTTGTAGTTTATTTGTATCACATTCCATCAATTGGATAATGGCATGGATCGCATCTGGCATATACATCATATCCATGTACGTACCCTTGCCTATATAGGACGTATAGTTCCCCTTCTCTACTGCTTCATAATACATTTCAACAGCATAATCCGTCGTTCCACCGCCTGGTAATGTAACATGTGAAATTAAACCAGGGAAACGTACACCACGGGTATCCACTCCAAAACGAGTGTGGTAATAATCAGCTAACAGCTCGCCAGATACTTTATTCACCCCATACATTGTCGTCGGGCGTTGCAATGTATCCTGTGGTGTGTTATCTTTCGGTGTTGTTGGACCAAAAGCTCCAATGGAACTTGGGGTGAAAAATTGCAAATCTAATTCCCGAGCTATTTCAAGCGCATTAACTAAACCGCCCATATTAATATCCCAAGCTAGCTTCGGATTTTCTTCCGCTTTAGCTGATAATAAAGCTGCCAAATGCATCATTGTATCTACTTGATACTTCTTTGTAACGTCAGAAAGTTGCTTTGCATTTGTTACATCAACAACTTCAAACGGGCCTTCTGCAATACGTCCTTCCGCCTTGCGAATATCTGTCGCTATTACTTGATCCGTACCGTAAATTTCTCTTAACTTTATAACAAGCTCTGACCCTATTTGACCCAAAGCTCCGGTTACTAATATTTTTTTCATCCGTGAAATCCTCTCTAGTGCTAATCTTTCTTAGAAAAACTTGGCTTATCGCCAAGTCATATGGTGGAAGCCTTCGTTTTTCTTATCTTTCCTATCGTGTTAAATAACGCCAAGTTCCTTACCTACTTTTTCATATATCGCAATAGCCTTATCTAGCATTTCTTTCGTATGTGCGGCTGTTGGCATATTGCGTACACGACCTGTTCCGCGTGGTACGGTTGGGAAAACAATGGACTTCGCGTAGACGCCTTCTTCATTTAAGCGCCTGCTAAATGTTTGTGTCGCATTCTCATCACCAATAATACAAGGAGTAATTGGTGTTTCGCTATTACCAATATCAAAGCCTAGTTGCTTTAAGCCAGCTTTTAAATAATTTCCATTTTCCCATAACTTTTCATTTAGCTCTGTGCTTTCCATAAGGATTTCAACAGCTTTCGTACTTGCTGCCGCATCCGCAGGTGAAACAGCTGTGGAGAACAAGAACGGACGAGAACGAACTTTTAACCAATCAATAAGATTTGCTTTGCCTGCTACGTACCCACCAATCACGCCGATTGCTTTCGACAATGTACCCATTTGAAAATCTACTTTATCCTGCAACCCAAAATGTTTTACTGTGCCTGCCCCTTTACCAAGAACACCAGAACCGTGAGCATCATCCACATACGTAATCAGGTCGAATTCCTCGGCAATGTCAACAATTTCTGGAAGTTTCGCAATATCCCCATCCATCGAAAACACACCATCGGTAATGACCATGATTTTATTGTATTGACCAGATTCGACAGCTTCTTTCGCCTTTTTTCGCAAATCATCCATATCGGAATGATTAAAACGAATAATTTTCGCTCTAGATAAACGACATCCATCAATGATGGATGCATGATTTAATTCATCCGATAAAATGGCATCATGCTTATCCATTACCGCAGATATAGCTGCCATATTACAGTTAAACCCAGATTGGTAGGAAATAACCGCTTCCGTGCCTTTAAATGCCGCAAGCTTTTTCTCTAATTCAAGATGGAGATCAAGCGTTCCATTGATAGTACGTACAGCACCTGCACCAACACCATGTGAATCGACCGCTTGCTTGGCAACTTGCTTCAATCTATCCTCTGTCGCTAATCCTAAATAGTTGTTTGACGAAAGGTTAATTAACGTCCTGTCACCAATTTTTATTTCTGGACCATTTGGACCTTGAACAGGATCAATTTCATTATACAAGCCTCGTTCTTTCAAATCAGCAATATTGTCATTTAAAAAAGAATTTAACGCTTTACTCGTCATTTTTTTGTCCTCCTTTATGTAAGTTTGTGTTCGTTTATACTTCCTTAAACCCATCATCCACATTTCACCATTTCATACGCATATGGATGCTTACCTCGCTACAGCAACATCATCTAAACCCCATTTTTAAAGAACTAGGCTATCGCCAAATCTATATGACGATGAAACACCGTCGTTTTGCTATACGATAAACCAATAGTGGAACAAATTGAAGTAAAATGTTGCTACTATCGTTCCTATAAAGCAGAATCTTAGGGCAATTTATGCGCACGATAATCTTACTATTCCCCTTTCAGTTTAACACAAGTACAACAAAATGTTTAATCGTAAAATGACTGTAAAACTGGTATTAGGATACAAAAATGGGGGATAAAACTTGCAACTTTGTAAGATTCACCTGTTAAAATGTCACCAAAAACAATGGCTACACAGTAGCAGGTTATTTATACTGAGTGTAGAAGTCATAGAAAGCATATGAGGAGGGAAGGATTATGAAGAAATTATTAGTTGTTCTATGTGCTGTACTTATTATTACTTTTGGAATATTTGGATATATAGAAATAAACAGTAATTCAAATGAGATCATTAACGAAAACCCTAACAGCATAAAAGTTCAAGAGAGCTGATCCAATTTCTTTCCGTGAGAAATGAATAATCGAAGAAAATGGTTCAGCCTACAACCCTTTAGAAAGAAAAACGTCGTTTATTATGTTTAAGCTGGAAATACGCCGCTCAAATCCACCCTTTATTTCGAGCGATATCAACCGCTTCTAAACGATTTTTCGCTTCTAATTTTTGCATGATTTCAGACAAATAGTTACGAATCGTACCATAAGACAAATATAAAATATTTGTTAACTCTTTGGTCGTTTTTCCTTCAGCTACTAGTCGCAAAATTTCTTGTTCTCGCTCACTTAAAGGGTTAGGATCGCACATGTAGTCGACCATGAGTTCTTGACTATACACCTTTTCACCATGCACTACTTTACGAATAGCTGCTGTTAGTTCTTCAATAGAACGATCCTTTAATAAATAACCATCTACGCCAGCTTTGACCGCTTTTTCAAAATAACCTGGTTTTGCAAACGTTGTTAAGACAATGATCCGTGGGCGTTGCTTTAGTTTATTTAACAGCCCCGCTACCTCCAAACCACTTTTCCCAGGCATTTCAATATCCAACAAACAAACATCTGGTTGCTTTTCTTGGATGAGTCTCCATACCTCATCGCCATTCACTGCTTGACCGATCACCTCCATATCCACTTCTAAATTCAATAAAGAACCGATTGCACCTAACAACATTTTTTGGTCTTCTGCTATTACAATTTTAAGCATGGATTTCCCCTTCTTTCTCTGGTTTTTTCACCTTGGGAACTTTCATTTCTACCGTTGTTCCACTATTCTTACTTACAGATAGCGAGCCATCTACTAAGGCTAGTCTTTCTTTCATCCCTACAAGCCCATTCCCTTCCACGCTCTGATTATCTATACCAATGCCATTATCTTTCACTTGTATAATGATCGCTTGCTCTTCTTCTCGATAGAGCAACCAACATTTACTCGCTCGACTATGCTTAACAACGTTTGTTACTGCTTCTTTTAAACAAAGACTAAGCATATGCTCTGTGAGGGATGAATCAACATGCATTTCAAATGGAAAATTTATCTGTACGTTCATATTTGCTGCTTTTAATAGCTGCTCCGCTTGTACTACTTCTTCGGCTAACGTTTGCGCTTTCATATCCGTTACCAATTCTCGAACTTGATCGAGCGCTGATCTAGATGTGGTTTCAATTTCGCTCACTTCCTCTATGGCACGTTTAGCATCCTTCGTAATTAATCGTTCCACTAATTGGCTTTTTAATGTGATTAGTGACAGCGTATGGCCAAGCGTATCATGAAGGTCTTGCGCAATTCGTGTTCTTTCTTCTCGTTTAACCAACTCTTTGATTTTTGCATTTGCTTCATCTAACTCTTTTTCCAATTCCATATTTTTAATCATAGACCGAATTCCAAAAGGAGAAACTAAAATAACAATTAAAAATGGAATCATATAAAACTGCTCCTTCGAAAAGTCACCTGTAAATATCACGTGATACAAAATAGGAAGTGACAACGTTCCCATTAAAGCAAACCAAGCTGCTTGAAATTGTTTTTTATCCGCATACCAACCAATAAAATTAGCCGTGAAAAACCCAAGATATAGGAAATTATAATCGTAAACCATGCTCTGATAACCAATAATGATCATTTGCAGACCGAGCCAAAAAGCAAATCTGCCCGTCCCTTCTTCATGATAAAGTTGACGGTAACTAATTAAAAACAGCAGTAAAAGCAAGTAACCAACTACTCGCTTTATTCCGTCTTCTTTCATTAGTAACGTTGCAGGTATGAATAAATAAATGAGAAATATATAAGGGAAAAATCCATACTTTTTTGGAAATAGTTCCCATTTGGTTTGTGCCGTCATATACATTACAGCCCTTCTTGCTTCCGTCTTATATAAACTGATAATACCATAAACAAACATAAAAACACGATAAGCATAAATATATTATTCCACGCTAGACTATTTCCACGAATAATTTCCCATGGTCCATTCGCATAATGATAGGAAGGTAACCATGTAGCAATATCTTGGAAAAGCGTAGGCATTGCATTTAGAGGCATCCACATGCCACCTAGTAATGCCAGTCCTAAAAATAAAATATTGCTTACGCCACTTGCTGTTTCCACTTTATTCATTGTCCCAACAAGTGTACCTAAAGCTAAAAAAACGAGAGAACCGAATAAAATCCATACACCACTAAGCACCCATTGCATAGCCGTTAGCGACACATCGTTAAGGAGGGCACCTGCAAAAAATATAACCACGATGGATAAAATATGAATAACACTTTGCCCTACCATTTGGCTAATGATATAGACATATTCGGGTAATGGGGTTACTTTTAGAAACGTGATAAACCCTTGCTGTTTATCTTGCACAAGACGAATGCCTACGGTCATTACACTAGAGCCCATCACACTAAAAGCAGCCATCGACATTAAATAATGCGCTTCCCATAATGCTTGATCTGCAGCATTGTCATTAAATGTAAACACCTTCGTAAAAATAACATAAAAACAAACTGGTATAAGGAGCGACCAAAGTACATAATATGGGTTGCGAATGGCACGTTTTACTTCCGCAATACATGAATATAGTATTTTATTCATTTTCTCTGCTCCCTTGTACTAAAGTTTCAAATACATCATCCATACTGCCTTTATCTATTCGCAGATCATAGGCATTTGAAAAATGCTGCATAATATAGGAAATTAACGCATCGGTATTTTTCGTTTCTAAATAAATTCGTTCTTCTCGTTCTTCTATTGCTAACACATCTGGCACATTAAGCTTTGCTCGATTTAATTTTCCATTTAGACGAAAAGAGACATATTGCCTCGATAATTGATGCTTTATCTCTTCGGTAGCTCCATCAGCAATTTTCTGTCCTTGATGTAGCAAAATAATTCGCTTTGCCCTATCATCTGCTTCCTGAAGATAATGTGTAGAGAACAAAATTGTCTTTCCTCGTTCCGCCAATTGATGAATCGTTTTCCAAAATTTCACTCTCGAAGTCGTATCCATCCCTGCTGTCGGTTCATCTAAAACGATGAAGTCTGGATTTCCTGCTAAACAAACAGCAAAGTTCACTCTTCTTCGTTGCCCTCCAGAAAGCTTTTCTACTTTTGTAGTCAAATCTGCATTAGCTAACCCAGTTAGCGCAATCATCTCAGAAAGGGCTAAAGGGTTTGGATAATAGGAGCGAAATAATTGCAACATTTCTTTCGTTTTTAAGCCATCCATCATTCTTACTTCTTGTAACATCACACCAATTCGCTCCCGAACGTGCATACTTTGTGGGGGTTGCTGAAAAACTTGCACCTTACCTTTTGTCGACTTTAATAAACCTAAAACAAGCGAAAGTGTTGTCGTCTTCCCCGCACCGTTTGGGCCTAGCATAGCAACGACTTCCCCTTTAGCGATAGAAAACGATACATTGCGTACCGCTTCTTTCTGCTTAAATGTTTTACTTAACTTGTGTGCATAAACAATCGTGTCTTCCATGAAATACCTCCTCGTATAGTATGTTTAGGCATTACTTTTTCGCCTTCTCAACCTGACTAATTCATAAGAATTGTATCTGCTAGCGCACCCGTTACTTTCCACTGGAGGCGGACGCTTTCCTCAGGGCTGCTTGAGCCTCCTCGCTCCCAAAAAACGATCGTTGCGGTATCAAAAGACTCCATACTATTCCCGCTGGAGTCGCCGCCCTCCGTTCCAAGTAACTTGCTTTGGAATTCATGAATGAGTAAAGACCTTCAATAATATGTCAAATATATTAGACGTCTTGCAATGCTTGTTTGTCTCCGTACGATTTAGAGATCGATTTTGCTTCTAGAAACATATTCCTCTCCCCTTGCATACACTTATTTTTAGAAAAACGTAACTTATCGCTAAGCTTTTATGGAAAATGCGACCATCTTTTGTTTAAAGACCCATAAATATGGGAATAGGTTTACAAACGACTTGTTCTTTTTTTAGTCTACGGTATCCATAGAAAAATAAGTAGTATGCGTTGTCATTAATGCAACATGACAATTGTCACAACGATCATTTACCGTTAAAAATCTGCATCATGCACTTTACATTTTCAGGCTAGTCATGTAAAAATGCGATCGTTTTCCTTAAACAAACAACAAAGGCTCGGGGCGCCCGGTTAGCAACGTAGCGAGTGGAGCGAATCAACGAAAGTTTTAGGAATCATGCTCCTGCAACAGGAGTATGCCGGCGCCCTCCGGCAAGCCCGTCTTTAGTCGGCCTTCCTATTTAGAACGAACCGATGATGACTTATCGTTGGGCGATTCGTGAAGTCGCCTAGTTGCTGGGCGCTGGAGCTGGACGTGGCTAAATAACTTAGTAAGTTTATCCACAGCTGCAAAATTTTATAATTTCCTAGACCACGAAAAAAATCGAGCAAGATGAACATCTCACTCGATTTAGCATTGCAATATTTATGTGTTAGAAATCTATTATTCTACAACTGTTACATTAACTGTTCTGACGCCCCAATTCATAGCATCGCCTTTATTTGGAACATGTACGTCAATTTTATTTCCTTTAATAGCACCACCAGTATCAGCAGCAGTTGCATAGCCATAGCCTTCTACATACACTTTGGAGCCTAATGGAATGACATTAGGATCAACCGCAATGACTTTTGCATCCGGATTATTATTTAAATTAACACCTGTTGCTGTTACACCAGAGCATCCATCACAACTTGCTGTATAAGCAGTTGCTGTTACAGAAAATGATTGACCTTGAGGCCTTTCCTGCTTTGTTTGCTCAGGCGCCTTTTGGCTCGTTGCTGGTTTAGAAGAAGCTGGTGTTGCTTGCTCCTCTTTTGCAGGTGCTTTCGTTTTTGTAACTGGTTGCTGTTCTTTTTGCGTTTGTTTTGGTTGTGCTTGTGGTTCTTCTTTTGCTGGCTTGTCATTGGAAACTGTTACGCCTTCTAACGTTAAATTCTGACCAGTGACAATTAAATCGGAATCTAGATTATTCCATTCCTTAATATCTTCTACAGATACACCGTACTTATGACCGATCCCGCTTAGTGTATCTCCTTGTTGAATTTTATATTTCATTTTTGCTTGTTTATTTATAATAAGAGTTTGTTTTGGTTGAATGGTAGTCGTTTTTAATTCATTTACATCAACTAACTGTTCTACAGTTGTGTTGTATTTATTTGCAATATTCCAAAGGTTATCTCCTTGTTTCACGTCGTACTCTTCTGCTGATACTGTAGTAGCAGCAGTGCCAGCAATAATCATACCAGTAGCGAATGAAGCCACAATCTTTTTCATTCGTTTTCCCTCCTTAAATATCTGACATAGCCTATCCTAACACATGGGCTATAGCCGTGCAGTTACAGTACGTTTAAAAGCGCATTACAAGGATTACCGAAATGAGGTTGTTTTATTACAGTTGTAATGAATTTGATATAAAAGTACTATCAATCTACTATATTGTATTACGATAGTCATAGAAGCACACCTATGTAATATAACTTTTATGGCGTGAAGATAGCCAAAATCTATGAATGCCATAAACAATATTTCGTTTTTTTGTACTTAAAACCACAAGCAAAGCACACGCAGATAGGCAAATATCAGGGTCCGGGCTATACTTCAATGAATGAGAAAAAACCAGTTCCTCACCAGTCCATACGGATGAAAAAAATGTCGTTTCCCATATACTATAAGCTTAAAATTTTATCGTATTAGAAAGACTTGGCTTATCGCATGTTCTTCGCAAATGCCTTTATTTTTCTTATACTATCAACCAAAAAAATCTTATACTTTCTTATAGCACAAAAAAGCATACCCTTATGCATAAAGGTATGCTTGCCAATCTAATATATTCCTACTAACTAAATAACCCTTTAAAGAAGTTACTAATTGCTTCGAAAAGTTCACGGAAGAAGTTCCCGACCTTTTCCCAAAAACCTTCATCTAAACCAAGTTCATCTGCTTTATCTTTAATGGCAGATGTAATATCGTCTAATTGGTTTTTTACTTGGTCAAAATTAATGTTTAGGTCACGCATCTTATCAATTAAATCAATTAATAATTGGCGGTCTTTATCACTTAACGTTATTTCCAATTTATCCAATTGCTCTTGAACAATTTGCTCCACTTCTTCTTTCGTTGCCGGGTTTTGCTCAGCAATCGTCTTTTTAATATCTGTAAGTAATTGACTAACTTTTTCCTGATTCATGCCTTCCTTATTCGCTAACTGTGTGGCTACGTCAAGCTCCTCATTCGCTAACTCCATACGTTCTTTATCAAGCTGTTCTCCTTCGACGTCATAAGCTTTATATATTCCTGTCAAAGCAGAGTGTCCACTCACCTTTACAGGAGAAGCAACATCCACTGTCGCATTCTCGACGCCTGCAGTTAACAATGCATTTGCATACATTTCTTTGGTTACTTCTGTAATATTATCAGGGGTTACAATATTAATTGTTAGACCGTTTCCAGCTTCCTGACGAGTAATTTTTGCGCTGGAATACATATTTGAATTTGGGTTGCCATTAATATATTTCGCTGCGTCTTGTCCAGACACATCATATTCATCCACTTGATCTTGGTCTTTAACATTTAATAAATCCTTCACTTCTGCTCGCTGGTTGTCAGAGAGTTGCGCGCCATATACGACGATAGGTGGACCTAATTTTTCATTAATACTACTCGTATCACTTGCTCCACTGTCAGCAGAAACAGATAGGTTCGTCCCAAGCATGAACACTGCGATTAGTGTAATGATGAGAAGTTTACTTATTTTTTTGGTCATCATTTCATTTCTCCCTTTATTTGTTCTTGCTATAGTTTATGTCTTCTATGAACTAAATATTATTATACCTGTTTTGCAAAAGAATGAATATCTTTTTACTACATTTACTACCACAGACCTATATACCCTCCACATCTACAATGGAACATATCACCATTCTATAGTGAGCAGATTCCTTTTCTTTTCTCTGTATTTGCGATAATATTTAGGGTGACGAAATATTTAACGGAAAGAAGGGTATTGCCATCATTGACAATCATCCTATAATAAAACGGAACTTAGCAATCATGTGGTTTGCTAATTTTTTTGTGGCTGGAAGTATGACAATGGTAATCCCATTTATTTCTTTGTACATTGACTCCATGGGAAACTTCTCTGACGCTTATGTCCAGAATTGGTCAGGCTGGACCTTTGCGATCACCTTTGTCACCGCGTTTATCTTTTCGCCAATCTGGGGGAGGATTGGTGATAAATACGGACGGAAAAAGTTGCTTATCTTCTCTGCAACAGGAATGGGGCTATCTATATTTTTAATGGGTTTCGCTACTTCCGTATGGCAACTATTCTTACTTCGCCTATTGATGGGTGTCGCTACAGGTTTTATTCCCATGTCCCAAGCATTTATTTCCACGCAGACGCCAAAGCACATCGCTGGAAAAGTACTTGGAACACTACAAACTGGTAGCATTACAGGAACATTAATGGGCCCCCTTTTAGGTGGAACACTTGCTGATGCATTTGGCTATGCTAATACATTTAAATGGGTATCCATCACCATTTTCTTTTCGGCCGTCATTGTGTTCTTTGGCGTGAAAGAAATAAAAGCAAATCTCGCTGATGGGGAAAGAGACGAAAAATCATATACAAGAAAGCAAGTCCTTCAGCATATCGTTTCTCGCCCAGTCTTACTCATTGTCATGCTAATCTCAGCTTTAGTTCAGATCGCTCACTTTAGCGTACAACCAATCCTTTCCTTGTTTGTTCAAGAAATTCACGGACCAGCAAGTATTGCTTTTTTCTCTGGAGTAGCATTCTCTGCGGCTGGACTTGGTAATCTACTAATGTCAAGAAGGCTTGGCAGACTAGGGGACAAAATTGGTTATATTAAAGTACTCATCGCATTATTATTTATGGCTGGAATTGTTTATCTACCCGGAGCTTGGGTAACCAATATATGGCAACTCGTTATTTTACGCTTTTTACTCGGTATTGCCATAGGCGGAATTATCCCTGTACGTATCGCTTATATTAGACAAACTGCCCCGCTATCCATGCAAGGAGAAGTACTTGGCTACAATACAAGCCTACGCTTTTTAGGCAATATTATCGGTCCAGCATTAGGCGGCGTAATTGCTGGATTTTTCGGGTTTTCTGCAGTATTTCTGTTCACGAGTATACTGCTATTAGTCAGTGGAGCTATCATGCTCTATTTTTGGTATAAACACGAATACGCTTCTAAACATCCACAAACTCACTCCTTATTTGCGAAAAGAGGGTAACCGAGAACGAAGACTGTTCTCGGTTTTTTACTCTAGAACAAAGGCGCAAGCGCCCGTTTAGCAACGTAGCGAGTGGAACGAATCAACTAAAGTTTTAGGAATCATGCCCCTGCAACAGGGGTATGCCGACGTTGGGCGGCAAGCCCGTTTTTAGTCGGCCTTCCTTTTTAACACGAACCGATGATGACTTATCGTAGGGCGATTTCGTGAAGTCGCCTAGTTGTTGGGCGCTGGAGCTGGACGGGGCCCATTCGGTTATTTGGTTACGCCATAGCATCACATCTTATACTTTCTTATCTTTCAAAAAATCTTATGCTTTCCTGTAGTGTAAAAAGAGGTCATGCTTACCCTTAAGATAATCCTGACCTCCTTTTTTATACATTTTATACGATTATTTAAAAACTCTTGTCGCTTCTACAGCCTTTTGCCAGCCAGCATATAATTTTTCACGTTCTTGTTTGCCCATGTTTCCATGAAACGTTTTTTCTACTTCCCATTGACGGGCTATTTCATCTTTGTCTTTCCAATAACCTAACGCTAAACCAGCTAAATATGCAGAGCCTAATGCTGTCGTTTCCTGAATGACAGGACGTTCAACAGGTACTTCATCCAAAATATCACTTTGAAATTGCATTAACAAATCATTTTTAACGGCTCCTCCATCCACACGTAACGTTTTTAAATCTAATTGTGAATCAGCAACCATGGCATTAATAACGTCTTTAGATTGATACGCTAAAGATTCTAGTGTTGCACGTATGAAATGACTTTTTGTTGTTCCACGAGTTAGCCCAAATACAGCTCCTCTAGCATCGCTATCCCAATAAGGTGTGCCTAAACCTACAAAGGCTGGGACCATATATACGCCATCCGTGTTTGGAACATTTTTGGCAAACAGCTCACTTTCCGGAGAATCTTCAATGAGTTTTAACCCATCTCGAAGCCATTGAATAGCAGAGCCAGCCACAAAGATACTGCCTTCTAATGCATACTCTACTTTACCGTCTACTGCACAAGCCAACGTAGTTAATAAGCCATGGTCAGAAGCTACACCCTCTTCACCTGTGTGCATAAGCATAAAGCAACCTGTACCGTACGTGTTTTTTACCATTCCTTTTTCAAAGCACGCTTGCCCGAATAATGCTGCCTGCTGGTCTCCAGCGATACCTGCAATTGGAACTTCTTCACCAAAGAAATGATAGGATACCGTATGTGCGTATATTTCTGATGATTGTTTCACTTCAGGTAGCATGCTTTTCGGGATGGTTAAAATTTCTAATAATTCATCATCCCACTGGAGATCATAGATATTAAACATCAATGTACGAGATGCATTCGTATAATCGGTTATATGTGTGGTTCCAGCAGAGAATTTATAAACGAGCCAGCTATCAATCGTACCAAATAATAATTCTCCATTTTCCGCCTTTTTTCTTGCACCTTCTACGTTATCCAAAATCCATTTTACTTTCGTACCGGAAAAATAAGGATCAAGAAGCAATCCTGTTTTCTTTCTAAACAATTCATTGTGTCCAGCTTCTCTAAGTTCCTTACAAATATTTTCTGTTTGACGAGATTGCCAAACAATGGCCCGATAAATTGGTTTGCCTGTTTTTTTATCCCAAACCACAGCAGTTTCACGTTGGTTTGTTATTCCAATACCGGCAATTTGATTCGCTGCTAAATCAGCTTTACGTAATACATCTGCTATACAAGCTAGTACAGATGTCCAAATTTCATTTGCATCATGTTCCACCCAACCTGGTTGAGGAAAAAATTGTTCAAACTCCCTTTGTGCTGTCTCGACAATTTCCCCTTTCTGATTAAAGATAATCGCACGAGAACTTGTCGTACCTTGATCAATTGACAAAATATATTTATTTTCCATTATTATCCCCCTAAGCGTTATGATTATTTATTTTAGCAGAACGCTCTCCCTTCGTCTCCATGCTAACTGCCCCTATTATAAGTAATGCAATAACAACACTTAATATCCAGAAAACAGCAGTGAATTCACCGATAAATAGTGCATCGTAAAAAAATGCTCCATATATTCCACCTAAGATTGGACCTACGATCGGAACCCAAGCATATTCCCAATCGGAAGAACCTTTCCCCGGAATCGGAAGTAAGGCATGAGCAATACGTGGTCCTAAGTCACGAGCAGGGTTAATAGCATAACCCGTTGCCCCACCTAATGACATACCTATTGCTATAATCAATACCCCAACTATAATCGGATTTAAACCTTCTGTAAATTCATTTGCTCCAATAAACAAAAGCCCTAAAACGAGCACAAATGTACCAACCATTTCACTCAATAAGTTTGCAAGCGGACTGCGAATTGCTGGTCCAGTAGCAAAAACGCCTAGCTTCGTAGCTTGATCCTTTGTTTTTCTCCAATGGGGTAAATAATTAATAAAAACGACCGCCGCACCAATAATTGCCCCTATGATTTGCGCCGTTACATACATCGGTACTTTAGACCATGGGAATTCTCCAATAGATGCGAAACCTATCGTAACAGCAGGGTTAATGTGTGCAGGAGAGTAGTTCCCGACTGCATAAACCCCAAAGGCAACTGCCAATCCCCAGGCAATCGTAATAACGACCCACCCAGATCCTTCCGCTTTGGATGACTTTAAAGTCACACCACCAACAACACCACCACCAAGAATAATGAGAATCATCGTACCAATTAATTCAGCTAAAAATTCTGATTCAGCCACCATAACACCCCTTTGATTTAGACTACATTAATTATGGGCTTTAAATATAAATTTCTTTCAGTGAGAGCTTCTATCTAGTTGTATACTTCTAATGTTGCTATCTTTACATTCACTCACTCCATTCTCATGACGGAGTATACTGAGAAGCCTTTCTCCAAACCACTAATAGAAGCACTAGCCTTTTCTAGCTCTCCAATTTAAAATATCAGAATTATTTTAATTTTACAGCATACGAAAAAAATCCACACCTTTATATGCATATCATTCCCTCAAGAATTATACTATCATAAAGTGTGGATCTCCTATTCTCCGCCACATAATTAACTTATAGGTTTATATTACTTCACAAAGAAAGCGTTGTCAATATTTTTTTACTGCTTACCTTGGTCATAAAAGAACTCCGATTATCGTTCTTTTATATTGACAGAAACTTATGTTTTCTACAACATGACATAAATCTGTAAAAATATTTTAGGAATTAGGTTGCTAAAGTTTATTCCCCGGGAAATATTCTTCATTTACGGGTACAGTGTCAATTGCTCTCCTGTCATACTATCCAAATAGGTTGTATGATAATTCCCCTTCACCCAATCTGGTAATTGATCCTGATACAACCGACTTTTCACGTGACCTGATTGTCCAGGTGAAACGATATGGTAGCCTTTTGATGGGGGTGCCATATCTATTACAAACCGCCAAGAAGCACCATGATCTACAATCCCTGTTTCTTCTTCAAAACTTGCAGCCATTGGCGTTACACTGCTTCCATCTACTGGAATAGGACCTTCTTGATTAAAAATATACTCTAAAACAGGATGAACGTTGGAAAGAGGGTGTTCAAAGTAGACGCGATGGTAATCTCCCCATTTCCACTCTGATATAGTCTCCCCATATTTTTCTTCTAACTCCGTAATAGACTGTTGTAATGAATCCAATAAAACTTGTTGTAAACCTCCATAAGTTTCTAACCATGCAGACGGTTCTCCTTTAATTGCTTTTCTTAATAAAGTATCTGTCGAATGTCCCTTCCCTTTAAATAGATCTAACATGGAATCTGGTATTTCTTGATAAATGGTCTTTTCAATATTTTTGTGCCAATGATGAAATAGTAATGGCTGACTAGCAGAAGCATCATCCTTATAATCCCATTCATCTAAAAGACAGAGTGCTTCTGTAGCTTGTTTGGATAGTTTTCCCCCTTCTAATAATTGTAAAAATGAAGGTGTAAGTTCTTTTGCTTGCATGTTAAAGCTATCCATTTGTAAATCCTGCATGCCTTGAACTGTTATTTCCTCCACACTCTCTAATACTTCTACAATGCGTTCATAGCGATACGGTTGCGCCCATACATTACTTATATGGTACGGATAATCTTCTGTCGTTATTTTGTTGTTAGCAGTCGCAATATAACCTTTTTCTGGATTAATCATTATAGGAAGCTCATCAAACGGAATATAGCCACGCCATTCATTTTCTCTTTGCCAACCTGGAAGTGGGAGCAAGGCATCTTTTCCGTTTTCATAAACTGGAATATTTCCATTTGCCTTATAAGCTATTGTTCCGCTTTTAGAAGCAAAGACAAAATTTTGTGCGGGGGCTAAGAACTTTTCCAATCCCTTTTCAAAGGATTCCCAGTTCTTCGCTTTATTTATTTGTAAAATAGCCTCCAATTCCGTCGTTGCTTCTAATGCAGTCCACTTGAGTGACAGAACATTTTCCTCCCCACTATCTTCAACAAATTCGGAGATAACAGGACCATGCCTTGTTTCGACTACTTCATAATCAATCGTTGCTCCGTCTTTCACAGCAATCGGTTCCTGAATAATACTTGCTTTTTCCCACTCCCCTTCAAATAAAAACGTCGCTTTAGAATAAGGCTTTCTTTTTTCAAGGTATAATTGTTGCACATCTGGTCCTGTGTTGGTTACTCCCCACGCAATTTGTTCATTATGACCTAATATAATTCCTGGAACTCCTGCAAAAATAACACCGCTTACTTGTTGCGTTTCGGTTTGCAACTGCATTTGAATCCAGATAGATGGAGTCGCTAAGCCCAAATGTGGATCATTTGCTAACATAGGGAATCCAGAAGCTGTTTTCTCACCAGAAACGACCCAATTATTGCTCCCATTAAATGCTGGCGGAATAATTGCTTGAGATAGTTTATCTTTTACAGAAACATATTTTTCTTTCATAATAACAGGCTTTTCTTGAGGATAAGATGGAAATAACTCGTATGCTTTTTCTTCTCCAAATTGTTGTAGTAAATAGTAATTGAACGCTTGCTGCTCCCAGTGACCACCCAAATCAAATGCCATGTATTTACCAATAGTTAATGAGTCTAGTGGTGTCCATTTTTCTGGTTCAAAGCCCATTAATTTAAATTCAATTGGTAGCGTATTATCTTCCTTCGCTTGTTGCATATAGGCATTGACCCCTTTGGCAAACGCCTCTAATACTTCTTTTGCTTCATCGCTGTAAAGGTCGTAAGATTTCTCAGCTGCTCTTCTTAGTCCTAATGTACGAAAATATTTATCTTGATCAACAGCTGCCTCGCCTGCTACCTCACTGATCGTACCGGATGCCTGTCTGCGGGACATTTCCATTTGAAATAACCGATATTGTGCTTGGACATACCCTTGTGCTGCATATAAATCATGTTCATTTTGCGCCTGTATCTTTGGCACGCCATTAGCATCCGTGATCACGTCCACCTTCTGCTTTAAAACGGAAAGCTGAATGCTTCCCTCTGTTTTTTCAACCAAGCGATCCAAGTAAACAGTAACAACAAAGAAAGCGATTACTAAAATGAGTGTTATCATTCCAATAATAATGATTGTTAATTTCGTTTTCTTTCTTGTTTGTTTTATGGTCTTTTCCTCCATTCTTTCTTCCACTTTCCTCCCCTGCCTTCATTTAAGATGTAATTTTTTATCTATTGAAAAATATTTATCACAAAAAAAGATCTATAGACCTTTCGAGATACATGTTTTTCTTCGTCTACTACATGCACTTTTACGCTAACGTGTATTAAAAGCTTAAGCATGTTGTCCAGCTATGTCAGAAAACAAAAAAATTATTCATTTCATTTTGATAAGATGTGAAACTTTTACATCTTTCTATTCGTAACCTAAGTAACGTATAAGCTTTGCTAAGAAAATTTGGCTTATTGATAAACCCTTTCTTTATATTTCAAGTCTCACTATTCTCATACAGGAGGTGACTTTCCTTGAGTATTCTATTGGATTTATTTGATATTGTACGTTATTTTTATGAATCAAGGCGTGTGGAAGAAAAAGATATTGAAAAAAATATCCGTTACCTAAAGCAACAACAGTGGTTTCAAAACTACTTAAAACATCCAGAAATATATAAAGTAATTGTTTATGATAGAGATGTGCGTGAATGGATCGGAAAATTAAAGTACAAGAAGCTAAACCATCCATCTTATGTAGAAAAAGTACGTAAAAAAATAGGTAAATTACTATCAAAAAAGATAGATATTGTTATTCATTAAGTACTTGATGAACATAATGTCTTGCTATCCATTGATACGGCAACTATTTTCCCCTATTTTTAACATGCACGAAGCGATAAACTCCATCGAAAAGCTGTTGTACATCAAACGCCGTGGTTTTCGTGCAACCACGGCATGTTTGCTCATACATGTTTATCTAAGAACAAAGGCGCGGGGCGCCCGTTTAGCAACGTAGCGAGTGGAACAAATCAACGAAAGTTTTAGGAATCATGCCACTAAATCAGGGGTATGCCGACGCCCTAAGGCAAGCCCGTTTTTTAGTCGACCTCCCTATGTAGCACAAACCGATGGTGACTTATCTTAGGGCAATGGAGTGAAGTCGCCTAGTTGCTGGGCGCTGGAGCCGGACGTGGCTTATTCTATTATTTCCTTATCCCAAAGCATCTAATTTTTATACTTTCTATCTTATGAGATAAACATGACTTTTCTTCAACTCTTATGGTGGAAAAACGTCGCTCCTTAAAATGTATGCTTTCCTAAAGCATTAGATTAAGAATCGATCCTTACTCCACCACCTTGACATCATACGTTCTCAACCAGTAATCTATCTGGCAAAGATGAGCAATGAGTTGCGGTCCTTGCATTAATTGTCCATACCACGGTTCTTTAAATTCTTTCCCCTCGCTTACTAAAATAGCCTCTACTTTTTCCTTATTTAAGAACTCAAATAATCGAGCATCCTCATCGTCTACTATTTCCCGCATCCATTTTTTCACTGCATTTGTATACGCTGGTTGAAATGTTTTTGGAAAAGGGCTTTTTTTACGGTAAAGGATGGTCTCTGGTAGAATGCCTTCCATTGCTTTTCGTAAAATACCTTTTTCTTTCCCTTCAAGTATCTTCATTTCCCATGGTATATTCCACACGTACTCTACTAAACGATGATCCGCATAAGGCACACGAACTTCTAAACTCGCTCCCATACTCATCCGATCTTTTCGATCCAATAACTGAGCCATAAACCAATGCATATTTAAATAAAACAGCTCTCTTCTACGTGCATCCTCCTCTTTTTCTCCATCAAGGCGTGGTGTTTCATCGATTGTTTCCTGATAACGCGCATACACATATTCTGAGAGCTGTAACTTCTCCTGCCAGTGAGGATGAAGTAAATCAATACGTGATGACAAAGATCGCATCCATGGAAAACCTGTTTCTTCATCCGTCGGTGGGGAATGAAACCATGGATATCCTCCAAATATTTCATCGGCACATTCTCCTGATAAGCTCACTGTCGTTTGCTTTTTAATCTGTTGACAGAACCAGAGTAATGACGAATCTATATCCGCCATTCCAGGCTGATCTCGTAATTCTACAGCCTTTTTTAAATGGCTTGCTAATGCTTCCCCAGAGATCACTTCATTATGGTGATTCGTTTGAAAAACGGTTGCCATCTCCTCAATAAATGGCTGATCCATGGACGGTTGAAATTTGCTTGCCTTAAAATAATCTGCATTACCTTTATAATCTACAGAAAAAGTAGTGAGAGACCCTTTTCTTCGTTCCTGAAAATATTGCGAGGCAATTGCTGTGATAGCACTCGAATCTAAACCACCAGATAAAAAAGTGGATATAGGAACATCAGAAACGAGCTGCCGTTGCACTGCATCAATACATAGCTCTCTTACTTTACTTATTGTTTCGGACATGGAATCTGTATGATGACAACTGTTTACATTCCAATAGCGCCATTTCTTGAGACCATTTTTTGAAAAAGTTAATGCATGACCTGACCGAAGCTCATGCATATTTTTAAATAGGCCATGTCCTGGTGTCCTAGACGGACCAAGACCAAATATTTCTGCTAAACCAGAACGATCAATTTCCGCTTTTACTTCTTCGTGAGCTAGGATAGCTTTTAGTTCGGAGCCAAAGATAAACTGCCCATTTTTTTCTTGAAAAAATAACGGTTTAACCCCCAAGCGATCTCGAGCTATAAACAGTTGTTCTTTTTCTTCATCCCAAATTGCAAATGCAAATATTCCATTTAAATAATCGACGCATTGTTCTTGCCATTCCAAGTAAGCAGTAAGCAACACTTCGGTATCAGATGTCGTTTCAAAATGATAGTTTTTCTGCCTTAAATCGCTACGTAGTTCATCCGTATTATATAGTTCACCATTATATATAAGCGTATAAGTATGACGGTTTTTCGCTTTGTGCATTGGTTGCTTTCCACCTTCAATATCAATAACTGAAAGCCGCTGATGCCCAAAAGCAACATGTTGATTCATCCATGTATTCGTTTCGTCCGGTCCACGATGTAGCAATGTGTCTGTCATCTGTTCAAGCATTTTTTCCTTTGCCCGCACATCTCTATTAAAATCCACATAACCTACTATTCCACACAAATTAAGTCACCCTCCCTAGATGCATAGAGCCTACAGAACAGTTTATGAAAGGATGTAGCAAAATATAACTTGCATCTTACATAGTGAAGTAATTCTTCATTCCGTACAGATTTTTCATTTCTCACCAATGAAGTACAAAAGGCGAAAGGGGGCATAGGTGACGGCTACCTCCTCACCTACACTTGTCCAGCACACAACTCTCCCATTCTTGAAGTATATGTCTTAGATCAACTTCTATCCAGAACAAACAAAGAAACAGCCTGTGAAATAGGTTCACAGGCTGTCTATCTAAATGTTTTATTCAGCTTTTACTGGTTCTTCTTGCGTTACCGCAATTTCATAGTAATTACCCCAGTTATGTGCTACAGAGTAATTCAATACGCGCTTATTCACAGGAACTAATTTTGCGCGATAATTGGTAGGAATGACCGGAACTTCTTCGACCATTAATTCTTGCCATTCTTTATACACTTTCTGACGGTACTCTAAATCCATAGCATCTCTAGAGACACCTTGCTCTAGAAGTTGATCATTTTCTTCACTTGCATAGCGAGAGAAGTTAAACAGAGCGTCACGTCCATATAATCCTGCTGGGTTGACATCTGTTGCCACACCCCATCCTGCTGCATATACATCGACTTTCGGATCATCGTCACCACTTTGTCCAATTCGATCATAGAATGAATTAAACTCTTGTAAACGACCATCTAATAGTTGTACATTTAATCCAACTTTTTTCCAAGATTGAATGTAGTAATTTGCAACTGGTTCAGCCGTTTCTCCACCAGACATAGAAGCAAAATTAATCACCAAATCTTCGCCATCAGGATTTTCACGCATTCCGTCTCCATCGGTATCCTTATATCCTGCTTCATCTAACAGTTTCTTTGCTTGTTCTGGATTATATTCGATTCCAAGATTGTCTTGATCATGGAAATCTGGATGTGATGGTGGAATTAATGTTGTCGCATTCCAGCGTAAGCCATTGTAAAATTGCTTCCCTACAGCTTCATTATCAATGGCGTGTCCCATTGCTTTACGTAAATTCACATCCGCCATTTTCTTATTTGGATCCGGTTTTACTTCTTTCTTCTCTTTATCCCAAGTTCCTAATTTGAAGCCGATATAAGAATAAGCCATGTCCACATTCCCTATAAATTCTACATTAGACATATCCGCATTGTCTGGATATTGATCTGTAGGAAATTCATGAACCGTATCTACTTCTCCCGATTCTAAAGCTTGTACAACTGTTTTCGGATTCACGACTTTAACTGTAACTTCATCTAACTTTGGTTCACCTTGCCAATAATCTTCATTTTTTGTGTATACGACAGCTTCTCCTGGTGTAATACTTTTTACTTTATATGGTCCCATGCCGATTGGTTCTTTTCTGACAGCGTCAGACTTTTCCATTTCCGCTATAGGGATATCTTGAAAAACATGCTTTGGTAAAGCGTAAGACCAAATTCCACCGCTTAATAAAGAAGGGGATGCTTCTTTGTACGTAATTTTCATCGTTTTCTCATCTACCACTTCAATACCAGAAATAGAATCAGCTTTTCCGTTATGATATTCCTCCATACCTTCAATAACTGTAAAATCATCGCCATAACGAACACCAGGATAATCAGGGTGACCGATAACTTCATAAGCATATGCCCAGTCTTCAGCAGTTACAGGCTCCCCATCATGCCAATTTACATTATCACGAATCGTAAACGTAAACACCTTACCACTATCATCTACTTCAAATGTGGCAGCACCATCTTGGGTGAAATTATGCGTTTCATCCGCAGATAATAAAGATTCATCAAACCATTTAATAAACTCAACATCATAAGCTCCTGAGTAGAAGTTAAAATTTAACAGCCCTTCGAAAGCTGTATCTGTGACGACACCAAATTTCAAGTGCCCGCCATCCATCGCTTCGCCTTCATTTTTCGTTTCTACATTAAAATCTTCAATCGAGTAAATTTGATCTCCATCTTTTCCAGACTTCTTATCGCCCGATTTATCTGACTTACTCTCGTCATCTCCGCCACAGGCAGCCAGTGTAAGTACTAAACCTAGCAAGAGTGCGTATAATAAAATACGCCAACGACTTCCTTTCATGTAAAAACCTCCCTAGTTTGTTTATACGTCATAGGACGCGATCTATACTTAACATCATGTGATGTAAGCAACATAATCAATTAACCTCTGCGCTGTCTTGCATCTGTAGCACGCTTCAATGCTTCGCCAACATTTCGGACAGCTAACATTAATAAGAAAACCATAATCGCTGCTGGCACCCAAATCCACCATCTTAATTCTAGAGTTTGTGGGTTTCTTGCATAACCAAGTAATGTTCCAAGACTTGGGGTATCTTCTGGAAAACCGAATCCTAAAAAGGACAACCCAGACTCTAAACCGATATTCGCAGCCAAGTTTAACGTCATCGTCACAATAATTAACGAACTTAAATTCGGCAAAACTTGAAAAAACATAATCTTCCAGTTCGGAGTTCCTAACGTTTTGGAAGCCTGTGCATAATCAAGTTCTCGCTCTTGTAACGCCTTTGAACGAATTAACCGAGCAATCCCCATCCAGAGAAATGCAGTCATTATCAATGAGAAAGACCATATACTATATTTAGGCACAATCGCAACAAATACAATAACGATCATTAAAAATGGCAAAATTAAAAAGAAATCAACAATACGCATCATAATGTTATCGACTGTTCCACCAAAATAACCAGATACAAGCCCGTAAGTAATACCGATAATCCCTGTCATAAGCGTCACTAAGATACCTATTGATAAGGAGTTGCGCGTCCCAATAATAAGCTGTCCAAAAATATCTCTGCCCCCATAATCCGTTCCTAGCAAAAACTCACTAGACGGTGGCTGATTAATAGCAAATAAATCTACTTTAACAATTTCATCTTGATTCAAAAATAAAGATACTCCGTAAACAAGGCTTGTAATAACAATAAGAAAAATAAAAGATATAAGCGCTACTTTATCTCGCACAATTTCTCGCCAAATTACTTTCGCCATAGAAGGAGCTTTTTCTTGTTCTACCTCTACTACTTCTACATTTGAATATTCCATTTATGTGTCACCTCCATGATAGTCCATTGTTTATTTAATTCGAATACGCGGATCTACGAGACTTAAAATAATATCTGATAATAAGGCGCCTAAAATAGATGCGATTCCAAATAACAAGACAACAGATGTTACGACACTATAATCCCTTTGCAGCACAGATTCCATAAATAACAATCCCATACCTGGATAGCTGAAAATTGTTTCAATAAAAACGGTCCCGCCAATAAGTCCCGTAATTTCAAAACCGAAATAAGCAGCAATTGGTAATAAGGAATTGCGGAAAATATGTCGACGATAAACGCGTGATTCAGAAGCACCTTTTGCTCTTGCCGTAATGACAAAGTCTTTCTGTTTTGTATCAATGATTTCACTACGCAAATACTGCACCGTATTTACGGTAGTAATTAATGCCATCGCTATCGCTGGTAGCAATAAGTGATTAACTTTACTCATAATATACGCAAATGATCCTGGTTCTAATCCCGGATCTACACTTCCGCCAGTTGGGAACCAACCTAAACCATAACCAAAAGCCCATAACATCACTAAAGCAAAGATAAATAATGGCGTTGCAAAACCAATATACGTGTAACCATTAATTAATTGATCTCGCAATGTATCATTGTAACGTCCACTCGTAATACCTAATGGGATGGCGATGAGATATGTAATGATTAACGTCGCTAAGGATAACCAGAATGTGTTTACAAGGCGCTGGCCGATTAACTCAGAGACTGGCATCTTAAAGCGAAAAGATTGTCCTAAGTCGCCTTGAATGGCTGATGTCACCCAATCTTTATATTGTACATACCATGGATCATTTAGCCCGAGTTTCTCTCGTTGCTCTTCAATTGCTGATGGATCAATATTTGGATCGATTAAACCAGACAACGCATCCCCTGGCATTAGTTGTGCCATAATGAATACTAATATACTTAGCAAAACAACTTGTGGCATGGTAATTAACAGTCGTCTAACAATAAATTTCCACATGCTATCAACCTTTCTGCGGTAAAGCTACTAAATGGGAGTCAGATATATGGCGTAATGTATACGCTAGACCTTCTTGATCAAAATAATCATTATAATTTTGCTGATACTCTTTCTCTACTTCTTCGCGGTATACTTTTTGCTGTTGACGGTTAACTGGATTAATATCTGGGATAGCTGCTACTAAGCGTTTCGTATAAATATGTTGTGGATGATTAAAAATATCCGCTTTCGTACCCGCTTCCACGTAACGTCCTTTATACATAATGCCAATCTCATCACACATATGCTTTACAATGCCTAAATCGTGGCTTATAAATAAGTACGTCAAATTTAAATCCTTTTGAATATCTTGCATAAAGTTAAGGACTTGTGCCTGAACCGAAACATCTAATGCAGAAACAGGCTCATCGGCAATAATTAATTTAGGCTTTAAGGCGATTGCTCTTGCAATACCGATCCGTTGCCGTTGTCCACCGGAGAATTGATGCGGGTATTTTAAAATACTTTCAGGGCTTAACCCTACTTGTTCAAGCAATTCTTGTACGCGTTTTTTTTCTTCTGTTTTCGTTAAGTTTTCAAAGTTTCGCAACGGCTCTGCAACAATATCAAGTACTCGTTTTCTGCCATTTAATGAAGAATAAGGATCTTGGAAAATCATTTGAATATCTTTACGAATATCAGACTTTTTGGATTTAAAGCCTGCTAAATCTACACCATCAAACTTCACCGTTCCTGAAGTAATATGATTTAAACCGATAATCGCTTTTCCGGTTGTTGTTTTTCCAGAACCAGACTCTCCTACAAGACCATACGTTTTTCCTCTTTCAATGGAAAAAGACACGCCATCAACAGCCTTTATTGCACCTATTTTACGATTTAAGATTCCCCCTCGAATGGGAAAATGCACCTTTAAATCGTTTACTTCAAGAAGTGCCATGACTTGATTCCCCCTCTACCTTTTCTTCCGGAAAATAAAATTGCTGATAACAGGTACAACGAACGAAATGCCCTGGTGTTATCTCATGTAGCTCAGGATTTTCTTCATGTGCATCCTCACTAATCCACGGAATTCGTGCTTTAAATCGACACCCTTCTCGCGGAAGATTTTGCAAGGATGGAACAATTCCTTGAATCACGTGGAGTTTGTCATGCACACTATCTTCAGCCGGAATGGAATTTAAAAGGGATCTCGTGTATGGATGAAGCGGCTTTTGAAACAACGTATAAACATCCGCAATCTCTACAATTTGCCCTGCATACATAACGGCTACACGATCCGCCATTTCAGCGACAACACCTAAATCATGGGTAATTAAAATAACACCTGTATTCATTTGTTCTTTTAAATCATTCATTAAACCAAGTATTTGGGCTTGAATCGTTACATCAAGCGCTGTAGTAGGCTCATCAGCAATGAGTAGTTCTGGCTTATTAGCAATAGCAATGGCAATCATCACTCGTTGCCTCATTCCACCAGATAATTGATGTGGGTACTGTTCACAGGTGTACTCTGGACGAGGGATGCCAACTTGATTTAACAAGTGAATAACCCGTTCTTTTCGTTTTGTTTTCGATAGTTGTCGATTATGTAATAATAAAGCTTCCGCGATCTGATCTTCTACCGTCATCAACGGATTTAACGCTGTTAACGGGTCTTGAAAAATCATCGCCATATCATTGCCTCGTAGCTTGTTTAATTTCCCAGCTGATAAATGAACAATATCTTCACCTTTAAATTGAATGCTTCCATCTATTTTGGCTTTTGTATGTAATCCCATAATAGAAAATGCTAAGGCGCTTTTTCCAGAGCCTGATTCACCAACAATCGCTAATGTTTCATTCTTATTAACAGATAAAGAAACATCATCCACAGCGGCATAATAGTCATCATTAATACGAAACGATGTTTTAAGATTTTTAATTTCCAAAATGCTATTACTCATGTTGACCTCCTTCTAAATTCCAATCTAAAAAGAAAGAAAATTCTTTCTTTTTTACTTTCAAAAATTGGTTTTGTGTTGTTTTAATTTTTCTGACATTTAATCTAGTGACATGGTGCCTATTCCATTCGTATATAACGACACATAAGAGTTTAGATTATTGTAAACTAAAATAAAATAATTATTTGTATTATACGGTAAAAGACCTCCCTAATCAAGTTTTTATTTAAAGAGAATATTTTTATTTCATAAAATTTTGCGAATATATTCTTATTAAATAAAATATTCCGTCTTTTTTTATAAACATAGAACACATCATACTATTTTAACTTATTGTTCTTTTCTGGCAGTGCTACTATTGACAGAAAAAACTTGGTTTATTAGTACATATTCTTGACAAAAGGCCCAGTTATTTTACTTACACGACCGTAGAGGTTTTCTTTTATCCCCCAAGGATTGTTTAATACCACTTTCAGGTAGTGCTAGACTTTTTTTTTTAAAACAAACTCAAAAGAAAAAAGAGCTGATAGCCCCTAATCTGCAGGGTATAACAGCTCGTATTACGCAAGAGGAATTCATTTTTATTTGTTATTCAGATAGATAAACAGAATCAACCACTGTCCGTTTAAAAGGCGATCCAGAAATTGTCTCGCCATTTATATCCATCGTAATATTGTAGCTTCGATTCTTTTTTAACTGCGAAAATTCTTTTGATAATAGAGGTAAGCCTTTCGACGTGGCAGTCACTACAGGAATTTGCTGTCCTGATTCCACAATTGTATAGTGTACTTCTATACTCTCTTCTTTCACCTGCTTTTTATTCGTTTTCCATTTGCTATCGCTTCCACGATCTTGTGTCTCTGATAGAATTTGCTTTTGAATTGCTTTATCATATTGACCATGCAATAAATAGGCGTTTTTCTTCTCACTACGCATTTTTAATGACCATTCTCCAGCTGAAGGTTGATTGATTTGTATGTGATACCCCGTCGCTCCAGCGAAAAAACCACCCTCCTGTTGCGTCACTTGCACATCGTCATAAACTTTTCCATTCGGATCAATAAGTTCTACACGTTGGAGTGGATTAGCTGTGTACAACTGTATATTTACCTTGTCAATAGCGTCTTCGATTGGAAATAGATGCTTTTCAGCTTTGTTATTCCTTAATGCATCGCCGTGTACATATTGCTCTGTTTTTGCAGTCTTTGAGATTTGTTCCTTATAAATCAAATAATCCCGACTCGGGTTATTCCCCTGCAACACATCGTCTTGTATGATAGGAAAGATACGATTACTTCGGATAGAAGTATGGTTCCAATCCCCAATTGCAACTTCTTCTCCTTTAGGCAGACGACTGCTCACAGTTGTTACCACGCCATCATTATCACCGTAACTGGATAAATACATTCCTCCAAACCATGTCGATGAAAATACCGATCCCCAATCCGTACCACCTAAAGTGTAATAATCATTTACATAGGCATAGGTTTCTTCATCTGTCAAAGAACGAAAATGTTCCATATATCCGGTCTCAACCGCAGATGTTCCTTCACCTCGCATCCCGAGTAATTCAGCTAGCCAACCAGCCCAACTACTATTAGCCAAGTCCGCTAGTTCGGATCCATGATGCGGACTAGATAGAGTAATAATACGATCTATATATTGCCAAGCTCCGTAATAAGTTGCCGCAGCTTGCGCATCAACGCCACCTTTACTGTACGCAATAATCGTAATTGGCTTCCCTTGGAATTGATCTGAAATTTCCGTAATTTTTTCAGCGAGCAATTTTCCATTATCCCACATATCGGCAGAAGCGCCACCTGCATCATGAAGCTGGATAAAAGCCGTTTCATATCCCGCTTCAAAAGCAGCTTCATACAATCCACCATCCTCCCAAAATACTTGTGCCACATTGTTTAAACCAGGCACAAATAAAAGCAAAGGGGCGTCAGGTATTGGATTAGTTGGCGTCTCTCCTACAAACCATTCCCCTGGCGTTTCATCATTTCCGTTATCTCCCTTCCCCATTGCAGACCCTTTTGTTCCTTCATGAAGCTGTTTGGCTTCCGACAAACTTTGCGATTGTGCAATAGCATAAGATGGAGTGGACAATAGCAATAAACCGAACAACAACGACAGAAATAAGCGTTTCGCCATTTTTTCTCCTCCATTTTAAATTTGTCATCTATAGAAACATCATTAGACAATGATGGGATTTGCAAGATGTCTGGAAAGCATCTAATTCTACGAAAATAACATAATGAATAAAATCGAGATGGTGGATTTTCAACATGTATCATAATAACTACGTTGGAACGAAAATAGGGAGTGTGTTCATCCTTCCCATTAGTACTGATTCCCAGTTTATAAATTAGGGTTATATGCTGAACAGCAGAAAATAAGCACTTATTTGCCTTTTTTCAAAGAGGTCTTTCCCGTCTTACGCAAGTTGTATGAACAATCCGTAATGAAATCCTTCTGTGAATTGTTCACTGGCTTTATAAGATCAATGTACATGATTTTTTATAATTTGAACATCCGTTATTCGTCCTGTGAAAATAATCCTAGAAAATAGTAATGGGATGGACCGCTGAAAAGTGCGTTTTGCTTGAGTAAACCATCCTGCTTTCATGTTTGATGACTGACTAAAGCTAGCATAGCGAATTATTATACTATAAAAATAATGTTAATTTATCTTAACATAATGGTAACTCAACTTGACATTACATCCGCTATCTCATACACTATTTGTAACCTCTACATATATGTTTGAAGGAATCACTCGCGCATTGGAAGTTCTCTAGGAAGGAGATGGCTTTCGTGAAATTAAACAATCGTGTAAAAGAACTACGAGCGCGATTTGATTTAACGCAAGAGCAACTCGCCAAAAAAGTAGGCGTAACCAGACAGACCATTGCTGCCATTGAAAAAGGCGATTATGTACCATCCTTACTTTTGGCATTAAACATATGCAAAGTGTTCCATCTTCCTATGGAAGAAACTTTTTGGTTATTGGAGGACGATTAAAAGATGAGATTAAAATGGGTGTTCTTTATTAACGTATTGTTATTGTTGCTAGCTGCTTGGGGATTTATTCCTATTTATTCATTTGGAATGCAAGTAGCCAATGCGATTAAAGGTGAGAGCACAGGAGAATGGATTAATATTACACCGACGATCATTTTTTTATTCATCTGTTTAGGGGTTGGGGTCTTGATGTACAGACATAATGCAAAGAAACATAAGCGTATGCTATTGAAATTATTCATGCCTGTAGAGTTTTCTGAACAAGATGAACGTGAAAAAATGATTAACGCTCACGCTTGTCGTAAAGTTTATCTTTTCATGCCATTGATTTTTGGGATAATCCTTTTTTTAATGGGCTTGTATCCATTCATAGCTGACACGTTTCCTTCTTATCCGATGTTACTTTTATTCATCTTTCCGATTGCACAAATTACAATCTACTATTTATCTGTACGTAACAAATTTTAACTACTAGTCATAAGAAACACATTTACATTGTACAACAAGAAGCCGCTCTGCCTGCTTAAAATGCACTTCCAGGCAAAGCGGTTAATGGGTGCGTTATTTATTCGTTCTCTGAATAAATAAGAATCCAATTACCCCGAACAGCAATTGCTTATACTGTTGAGATAACTTATCAGAGACCTCGACAATATCATTATCTAAGTCGTGAAACAAAGTAGTATACTCATGCGGAAACCTTCCATTATAAAAATAGGCCCAGCGATGATGATGTTCATCGATCCATGTGAAATCACCAGTCATAGTAGATCCATCAATAAAAAGCATTTGCTTTCCTTTCTCATCAAAGAGCTTCCCTTTTAGTCGCAAGACACTTTTAAAATCTTTCTGAATATAAAACCCGATATAATTGTCACTTGCATCGTAATACGTAACTTCCGTTTTCTTCATGCCTTTTCGCTTCAACTTAAATATCAGTTCTCCAGTGTTAGAGATAAACGCAAACTTTACTGGCAGCCAATTTATGAACGAACTATTATAAATGAGCAAAGGATAGCACCAGAACGAAACGTGCATAAGTTGAAAAGCGCCAACATACTTGCCCGTTTTTTCAAAACATAATAAACGCGGTAACAAACTAGCATCCTTTTTAAGTACGACATGATCAAGTTGCAAAATAGATGCTTGTGAAAGGCCTATCTCTACGTCTTTTAATTTCTGATAGCTTATTCTGCTTCGAATAATTATTATTATTAAAAATAAAACGGGTAAACCTATAATGGATACTTCTCCCCACTGTTTGGCTCCTGTTGGCGTCCAAATCAATATATACCCAAGAACTACAACGATAAATATAGCTAAAAATATATACCCCATTTTTTCTCTTCGTTTATACATTTCTTGTAACAAATTCCTACCCCCTATCAACGATTTTCAGCAAATGTTTTCGTCCATAACCAACGTCCAATTGAAATGACAATAATAACGATCGCATACGCCGTAACGATACGTAAGAAGCTATTACTAATCTTATTCATAAGCCAACTACCAGGATAATAAAAAATAATAGCAGATAGAACTGAAATAATGATAAATGCCAAAACAATATATACCACATGCATAAGGGATATATCTTCTATATCGTTTATTCGTTTATATAAAAGGCATATGATGACAATGAAACTTGCTATTTCTAAAACCCATTGCAACAATAATCCCTCCCTTTTAAATAAAGTACGAAGAGGTACTAGGCACAGTTTCATATTTCATCAAAATTTTAGCATTCCCCCTTATAAAACCTCACTAATCGCCAAGCCTGGATGGGACAAATGCAAATATCGTTTTCTTCTATAAACGCTATATTTTTTGTTATGTAGAAAACATGAATTGTCGACAAATGTTATGCGATAAGTCAAGTTTTTCTTATACTATAAACCTTTACACTTTTATACTTTCTTATAGTGCAAAAAAGCACCCCATGGAGTGCCTTTAATCTATACTATTATTTATTTCTTTTATTCATTAATAAACACTTGCAGAAATCGATGAAAAGATTGATTGTCTTTAAACACTCCTGCATCTTGTAAAATACGTACGAACGTATTACCGACTTCTTTACGCACAATTTCTCTTGCTTCTTCTGTAGTTTGTACATCTGGATACTGCTTTTTTAAGTTGTCTGCCCAAACGCTATGATGCTCCGCTACTTGCTGCTGTCCATGTAATAAATAGCTCTCTATTTCAGCTAATTCTTGCTTCAAACGGGCTGGCAATACAGCTAAGCCCATCACTTCTATTAATCCAATATTTTCTTTTTTAATATGATGTACATCTGCATGCGGATGAAAAATACCTTGAGGATACTGTTCTGTCGTTCGGTTATTCCGCAAGACAAGATCTAATTCATATTTGTCCTTACGTTTTCTAGCAATTGGCGTAATGGTATTATGCGGCGTTTGCTCCGTAAAAGCTTGAATATCCGCTGATTCATCCGAATAATCTTTCCATGAGGCTAAAATGTCATCTGCTGCTTCTACTAAATCAGTACTATTGCTTCCCACTATACGAATAACGGATAATGGCCAATGTAGGACAGCACAATGCAATCTTGGATACTTTCTCCACGAAAAGGAAAATGCTTCTTTCGCATTCGTCATAGCAAATTCATACTTCCCTGCCTGATAATGATCATGACTTAAGATAGATCCACCAACGATTGGTAAATCTGCATTGGAGCCAATAAAATAATGCGGGAATATATCTATAAATGCTAAGAGCCGTTTGAATGTTTGCTGATCGATTTTCATATTCCGATGTTCTCCAGCTAGTAATATACTATGCTCATTATAATATACGTACGGAGAATATTGAAAAAACCACATCTCGTCATGTAAAGGTACTCTTATCATGCGGTGATTTGCCCGAGCTGGATGATCTATTCGCCCAGCATAGCCTTCATTCTCTATACATAATAGACATTTCGGATACGTCACATTTTTAACATTTTCCCGCTCTAGCTTCATTTGCTCTGGATCTTTTTCCGGTTTGGATAAATTAATCGTAATATCCATCGTCCCATAAGCCGTGTCCACCTTATAGCTTATGTTTTTCGCAATTCGATTCATTTGAATATAGTTACTATTTTTTGATAAAGCATAAAAGTAATTCGTAGCTTCTATTGGTGATTGCTTATACTTTTCATAAAATGTCTGGTTAATTTCTGAAGGGCGCGCGATAAGACAATTCATGATATGAGCCGTCAGTATTTCTTTTTCACTTAAAACGTTGCGAATAATTTCATGCTCCAATGCATATTCAATCAAATGCTCTACTAAATTTGGGATGGAAGTATCTCTTGCTGGTACTACTCCATCTGGATATGCCTCTAATTGCAAGACATTCATAATTTGGTTCCTAGCATATACTTTGTCAGCTTGTGCAATCATTTCTGTGGTACCTGCTTTTTCAATAAGTCCTGCTAAATAGGGATACACCATCCTTCATCACTCCTTTAAGGTCCATATTCTACAATTTCACATAACATCCAACTAGGAAAGCACACACGCTCTTAACCCTGCACCAATAATGCCTTGGTGATTGTTCAGCTTACTAATCTCCATATTTTCTAGGATATGGATTTGTTCAGCAAGCAAATACGTTTGGAGTTTTACTTTGATTAGCTCTAATAACCAAGGATTATGGGTAACTACACTTCCTCCAAAAACAATTTTATTTGGATCTAACAAACTACTGACAGTATAGACACCCTGTGTTAGAACAAATACCATTTCTTCTATCAACTGCTGTGCTTCTTCATCACCTGTCAAATAGTTAGCAAAAATATCTTTCGTTATGACCTGATCATCTGCATATATCTTTCTTGCCTGTAGTTGCATTGCTGGTCCTGAAGCAGCATTTTCCAATCTTTGTAAGGCTTCGCTGTTTAATTTAGAATAAACTGGAATTAAACCTAATTCCCCAGCAAAACCAGCACCACGAATAAATTCACCATCTTGAATAATAGAACAGGAAATACCAGTACTAATTGTGATATAAACAAGCAATTCTTGATTAGCCATTTCCGCTTTTTTCCACTCTGCAAACGCAGCCATATACACATCATTATCAATGGCAATTTTGTCAATACCGATTGCTTTTTGGAGTCGTTCCATAAATGGAAAGTTATCCCAGGGTAAATTATTCTGATAAACAGCAATCCCTCGCTCACGATCTACCTTCCCCGGGACACCTGCGCCAATGCCATATATTTCATGTTTTGGAATACTAGAATGGTCTAGCAGCTGTTCTACACATTGCACAACTTTAGCAAACATCGTTTCCTTATTTGTAGGATCACTGCTCACTTTTACCTGTTGAATTAAATTGCCATATTCATTTACAATTCCTGCCGCCACTTTTGTTCCACCAATGTCAATCCCAATGCTGTATTTCATCCTTATCCTCACCTTTACAACACATGGCTTAAGTTACTCTTTATAGATAAACTTAGATATCGCCAATTCTTATGGCAAAACCCGTCGTTTTGCTTATACTATAAACCTTAAAATTTTTATATTTTCTATAGTCCAAGAACGAAGCCTGCTTTTTTAATCTTCCGCACACAGAGTAAAGACTGCACTACTCCTTTATACAAATTTCCGATTATAGTTCCATAGTAAAAATAAAAGACCTGTTAAGCCAATAAGTTGAAGAAATAGTTCAAATTTGCCAACGGTTTGTTGTCCATAAAATATGAGAAACAGACAAAATAGAAAGAAAACAACCTTGACAACTACAAAAATTTTATCCTTCATGTGTAGTCCTCCCATATGATTTCGCTTGCTTCTAACTCAACTTGACGTTTGTTTCCATCGCCATCATAAACATCGGTAACTTGTTTTTCGGTAGAGTTATTAATAATGGCATATTTTTTCACTTCTGGGTATGCATGTACTTCACAGTGCACATTTGAAGCAAACCATTTTCTCATTTCTTCTTCTTTATGAGCTGCATAATACATGGCACGTAATAATAATCTCGTATTCTCATGACTATACGGTAAACCTGCGATATATACGGCTCTCCCCTTTCCAAAACCGGAGCTAGCAAGATGAACACCATCATTAGAATATTCGATAATTTCTGTCGCCTCGTTTAATGCAAAGATATACTCCATGCTTTCACCAAAATCAAATGCAGTCATATCTTCAGCAATAAAATGATTCTCGATTACTTCTGTAAAATATTTATTCGTCGATAAGCTAAAGCCTAATTCTTTATCTAATCCAAAAACATTAGCAAGCTGAAAATAGCGCCCTTCATGATGATAAGCAGTTGGTTCTCCTATACCAACGAAACCGCCCCCCTCATATATCCATTTACGAAGAATGGAAATTAATTGAGGATTTTTCCATTTCTCGCCGCCAGAAAACGCAGTCCCTACATCACCTACATTAATAATCACATCTATATCTTCTGGTACCCCTTTTGCGATTACATCGTCAAAACTAATAAAAGATACGTCCACTGCTGATCCACTTAATGCTTCTAATACACCATGATAAGAATACGCTTTTTTATACCATTTTCCGTGGGCAACAATATGCGTTTGCCATGTTCGCAATTTCCCCCATGCATTTAAAACGGCTACTTTTAGACCTGTATACGGTTGAATTCCGTGAATATTATCATAAATTTCTCGAAATTCATTTGTAACCTTCTCCACGTAATCAACAAATTTAGGAAACTTATATGCTAAACTTAAATAACCGCCATAACCAATTCTATCTAAAGGTTTGCGCATTAACGCTCTTCTTGCTGTTAACCAATTTTCGTTTGCTTCAATAACCGGATCATTGCCTTCATAGAATGTGTCAGGAAAGAAATAAGGTAAAAATCTTCCTTCCGTATATTTCACACCTGGAATATCAGAAATAATTCGTAACGTCGTTCCATCACCAACGCTACCAACAACGGCGTCCATGCCGACAGATGGAAAATAACTACCATAAGGTTCTGTTCCAATCCAATTATCGCCTAAAAACATCATCGCTTCTTTATCATGCTCATGAACGATATCAACTAATTCCTTCACTTCCTTTGCAACGAACTGCTGAATAAAATCAATATAATCTAAATACGCTTGTGAAGGAATACGAAAAGTCGTGTTGTAATAGCCTTTGTCCACAATATCTTCTGGCCTTAAACGGTAGCCTTTCTCTTTTTCAAACGCTTCAAGTGCTGCAACGGAAACACTCGCACCGTAGCCAAACCAATCCACAAACTTCTCCTTACCTAAATCATTAAAAATGAGTGTGAAATGATAGAAAAAGGTCGTAAAGCGAACAACGTCTGTATCTGGATTTTCCTTTAACCATTGTTGTAAATATGCTTTTACATACTGGTTAGAATGAGGTTGACGGACATCAAACGGGATATCATGTGGTGTATCTCCCCAATCATTTGTTATATGATTATACATTTGCGTCGGATCCCATTTCATATATGCTAAAAAAGAAACCGTATATTCATGCCACTGTTCAACTTGTTTCATCGTTACACAATTCGTTGCTTCATCTACTTGCCAATAGTCTGGTGAAACAACCTCACCTGTTGTTCGGTCGATTACTTCCCACCAACGCTTTGGATCATGAATATAATCCGGCGTTATTTGTTCCTCAAAATAACCCTTTAAAAACGGAATTTCCAACGTGGTTTCTGTTGCTGTATAATAGGGCGACATTAAATATAGTTGCTGCATTTCCTCTGGATGCTGTTTAGCAAAATCATTATGATTCCGAGCCACAAAATACGTCGTATAAATTTTCGCATCTAATTGTTTGATCTCATCATCCAACTTCGTTCCATCGCTATCTCGCAGTGCATCTGCACCCCAGCGCTCCATCAATTCCTTCGTCTCTTGTAAAAAATGTTGCTGACTTGGTAATGTAACTCTTCCTGTTGTTTTTTTCATCTCTCACACCTAACCTTTCACTCCACCAACTGTCATTCCTTGTGTTAAACGTTTTTGAACCAAAATATATAGAATTAATGTAGGAAGCATGACGATTACCATACCTGCATACATCGGTCCGTAATTCACTGCTGAACGTTCTGCAGCCATTAAATTCAACAATCCAACTGGCAACGTTTGATTTTCTGCCGGCATTAGCGTTAGCGCTAATATATACTCATTCCAAAATAATAAGAAATTAAATAAGATAACAATCACGATACTCGGTGCCGCCATAGGAAACATGACCGAAAACATTGTCCTATAGTACCCTGCACCATCTATACTTGCTGCTTCTTCAAAATCAGAAGGTAATGTTTTAAAATAACTTGATAATAAATAAATCGTAAATGGTAAAGCTGTTGAAGCATAAATGAGCGCCAACATAAATCGATTATTCAGTAAAAGCTCACTTCCTACAATTGTTCTTAAACCTGTATCCCAATCTAAGAGCATTAGGAAAATCGGCACTGCAATATAACTAACATTAATGAACAAGCCTGCTTTTACCATGCCATTAATGAAACGATTTCCTCTAAATTCAAATCTAGACAATACGTATGCCGCTGGCAGTGCTACAACTAATAAAATGATTAAAGCCATCGCTGTAACAAGTACAGAGTTTAATAGATATTCACCCATCTGCGCTTCTTGGAACGCTTCTACAAAGTTAGCTAAATGAATACCATCCGGAAGTGCCCAAGGGCTTCCATAAAACTCTTTATTTTGCTTGATTGATGCTAAAAACACCCATGCGACAGGTACAATAATGGAAACCGCTAATGTGATTAACGCCACATAAATAAATAATCGCATTAAACCGTCTAAACTCAATTTCTTAGAATTTTTCATTAGAGACTCAAACCTCCTTTAATACTCCAATACATCGCGCTTTGTTATCCTGCTAACAATCGCTGCTAATAAGAAGGAGAACAGAAACACAATAACCCCAATAGCCATTCCGTAGCCGAAGGTAGAGTTTCCATACGCTTGATCATACATGTAAGAAAGAAATACTTCTGTTGACCCATCAGGTCCTCCGCCTGTCATCGCTTTTACTAATAAAAAGCTCAAATTAATCGTACTTATAATAAAGAAGGTTAGCGTTGTACGAATGTTATTCCATACTAGAGGTAATGTAATACTCGTAAACTGTTTTAGTTTACTTGCCCCTTCTAAAGAAGCTGCTTCATAAAAACTTGGTGGGATACCTGCCATACTTGACATATACATCACCATATAATAACCAATGGCCTGCCATATAAGAGCTGCAGCCAAACTATAAATAACGACCTTTTGATCCCCCAACCACATTTGTTGTAGATTCTCTAAGCTGAATATACCTAGAATGCTATTTAATAGACCACTTGAAGGGTCATAAACGGCTGAAAATATCCCCGCAATAACAACAATGGATAAAATATTTGGGATGTAGAAAATAATCCGAAAGAAATTTCCACCCTTTACGTTTTCTTTCGTTAAAATTGCCGCAAAAAAGACGGCAAACGAAAATGTAACAATCGCGACGACAACGATTAAGAAGATGGAATTTTGAAAAGAACGAATAAACGTCATATCATTCCAAAGTAGCTTAAAATTATCTAAGCCAACGAACTGTTGCGTGTTAGAAAAACCACCCCAACGGTAAAGCGACATCCGAAACACCTCGAATGTTGGCATAAACATAAAGACCATTAATAAAATCAAAGCTGGCGAAACGCATAAGCCAATAAATAGATTACGTGACCTCGTTTTGCTCATTTTCTCACCTCTCTCCAATACAAAACCATCATGTAACATGAATTTCATTCAAACGCTTCTTAGAAATGTCAAAAGCCATTTATAGGTATGTTTATTAACATTTCATTGTAATTATCTTGCCCTGACTTGTATATTCATTGAAGGCAGCCAGTTCCTAAAATGCTGTTCTTCCTAAAATAACATGCATGCAGAGGAGGCTGCCCTGTAAATCCATTTATTGATTCATCCAATTATTTGTTAAAGACTGAGCGAATAGATTTGGAACGAACGAAAATCTTTCTAACGTCCATTGGATATGATTAATTTAAAGCTGGTCTAAGCTTATCACTTACTTCTTCTATTTTCTCTTGCCATTCTTTAAATGTCATATCGCCACTAATGACACTATCAATACTTCCGTATAAAGTATCACCCATATTCGCCCCAGGAACTGGTTTTGTAGAAGCAAAAGTTCCCATAGCTGGCAGCACACCTTCCTCGTCATAAATACTATAGAAAGTTTGTTTTTGGCCATCTAATTGTTCGGTAATACCTTCAATTGGCTGTACTGCTCCTGCTTCTAAGAATGTATCTGCTGCTTCGTCTGAATACATATACGCAATAAAATCTTTCGCTACATCTTTATTCTTTGCATCTTTTGGAATCCAAATTTGCTCGAAGAAAGTAAATGCATAACGGTCACCATCATCTTCAAAGGCAGGGATAGAAGTCATACCCCAAGCAAAGTTTTCAGCACGTGGTGCTTCCTTCATTTCATCGACAACCCAGTTACCATTTGGCATAAATAAAGCTTTATTATCTAAGACTAATTGCTGGTTTTTCGTAAAATCATTTGGATTAGCATTTGCTACTGTATTCGGATGTACATAGTCTGCTAGTTTTTCGACGGTTTCTAATGCTTTAGTTGCTTCCTCGGATTCCCAAATGCCATCTTCATAGGTCATAGCAGAGCTGTAGAAATCTGCTCCACCTGCAGCATATAGCATGGATCCAAGTAACGTATCAAAGTAGTTGCTCGTTGGATACGTAAATAATGAAATACCTTCTTCTTTTGCTTTATCTCCTAATTCCCACATCTCATCCCAAGTTTTCGGCACTTCCCAACCTTTTTCTTCAAATAAACCTGCATTGTAGAATAAGCCAGTTGGACTGTAGAACATTGGCGCTAAATAAGTTTCTCCATCAGCGTATGGGTTAGTAGCTAGTGTATCTGTAAAACCTTCTAAAAGTTTTTCATTTACTTTTGTTTCTTCTCCAGGTACTTGCATATCAAAAACATCTGTAATGTTTTCTACACCATCTTCTTTAATCAAGGTTTCCGTTAAAGCTTCTTCTCTGTTTGTAGCTAGTAATAACACATCTGGGTAATCCCCGGCTTGCATATTTGGTCGTACAACTTCTTCCAAGTTCTTTTCCATTTGCAGATCAACCTCTACATCTGGATTTACTTCTTCGTAAGACTTCACAACATTTTCCCACATTTCCGTACCATATGCAGATTCTAATGCAGCTACTTTTAATGTTGTTTTCTCGCCGCTACCTTCTTTATCTGCTGATTTTTCTTCCTTCTCTTCTCCATTGGAACATGCTGCTAAAGTAAAAATAACGAGAATGATAGAAACAGTTAATAAAAACTTCATTTTTTTCATTATTGAAGCCCCCTGTTTTAATTGTTTTCTTGCTTACCCTTATACTACAATGGTTAAAACGCTTTCACAATAAACATCTTGTCTACTTTTTTAGGTTTATTGCTTTTTGCAAAAGCCCCCTATAAAATAGTACGTATAGATGCATAATATGAAAATATCCGTAATTAGAATTCTTTTGGCGAAAGCGGTCGTTATGCTTAAACTATAAAGTCTATCATGTATACAATGAAACTACCTCCTTTGCATGCACCCACTCCTAGTTAGATATAAAAATGTAGTAGATTTTCTATATAAAAAACAAATAAAGTGTAGTTCAATAGTAACATATACTTGTTTACCACTTCACGAGCTTATAGATGATAGAAAAGAGGTTATAGTAAATGTCCTATGAGGTGTACCAAATGAAAGGTGCAAAGCATGAAAAGCCACCGTTCAAACTTCTATATATTACTCATTCCGAATATGATAAAGGCTGGCATAGCACGCAACACACCCATCATTTTTCCGAATTATTCTATATTGTCAAAGGTAAAGGCTCATTTATACTTGCTGACCGAGAAGTTCCCATTAAAGAAAATGATTTAGTCATTATTAATCCGAATGTGGAACATACAGAAAAGTCTAATTGGGATGATTCCCTTGAATATATTGCTTTAGGGATAGAGGGATTGTTTTTCAGCCAAGCGGATAATAAAGACCCACACTCTAGCTTATACCGTTTTCAAGTAGATCGAACTAACATTCTTTTCTACTTGAACCGAATATTAGAGGAAATACAGGAGCATAAAGAAGGACATGAATTAATTTGTCAAAACATTATCGAGATAATGATTATCAAGTTACAAAGAGACAAAAAGCTTACCATCAATCAAACGGAGTCACCAAATATTAATAAAGCTTCTGCCTTTGTCATGTACTATATAAATCAAAACTACCGTGATGACTTAAACTTAAATAAATTAGCTGAGATCGGCCATATTAATAAATATTATTTAGCACATACATTTAAAAAAGATATGGGTATATCACCAATTGAGTATTTAAACAGAGTCCGAATTAAAGAAGCAAAGCTCATGCTCGAAACAACCGATTACTCTATTGCGCACATCGCTGCTTTTACTGGTTTTTCATCCCAATCTTTTTTCACACAAGCATTCAAGCGCTTAGCAAAGCAAACGCCTTCTAAATACCGGAAGGAAATGAGAGCGAATTCATAACTAAGATTTGTAAAGATAAAGTTCATACAATTTGTGTAGGGGTGCTTACACATCCCACTGATTGCTAGGAATCAAGGGTATGACCTGAAGGCCTCTGACGAAAAAAGGTCATTTAGGTGATGTTACCTCACACTTTGACTATAATATAAATCCCATGCTAATTATGCATATATCTGGAGATAAAGAGAAAAACCGCATGAAAACAAGTTTCTTCTAAAACTTTCATTTCATGCGGTTCATTATAGTGATATTATATAAGTACATATTTTCTTCGACTTATACAGTATTCTTAGTTTTAGTATGCGTATGCATAACTACTTCATTTGTCTCTAATCTTCTACGGTTTCAATTCGTAAATTATCTAGCATAAATGTACCTTTACCAGTACCGCCATTTAATGATGTACCGTCATTAAAAATACCAATATACGTTTGGTAATTTTCTGACCCTTTTACCGTAAAGGTTGCCGTTTTCGTGTCAACTGCTGACGAAAGTTTTTCATTTATTTGAATCCCTTCCGCTTTATTAATGTCACGAACATCAATCGCCTTATTACCAGAGATAAATCGATAAGAGTCGGCTGTTGTTTGATAATCAAACGTTACTTTATACGTTTTCCCCGCTTCAAAATGGAAATGTTGAGGTATAGTACGATAAACGAGACCTTTATTACCTGTATTTACTTTCAGCGACCAATTTCCAGCTATTACATCATCGACTACTTTTTTGCCTGCCCAACCTTTTTGTGTGTACGGGGCATGAAGCTGAGATAAATGAACGCGGTTATCTTCTACGCCTTCTGTATTACCAACAACGAACGGATAGATACCTTGCACAACAGATTCAAAATCTTGTTCAAATACAGCTTCAGAAGCGTGGTTACTTAAGCTTTTTTGTACGATACGAATATCATCAAATTTCGTAATCCCTTCTCCAGATTCACGTTTTAAAATTAATTTAGCAGATGATTTTTTCGCTGTAAATGCTACTTGCATACGTTGCATCTTACTATTATATCCGTCATTAGTTGCATGAGAATCTGCTTTCACATAATTTTTTTGCAAGCTTCGATACGTATAATTCTCTACATTTTTCTGCTTACTGCCTTCGATTTGAATACTCGCTTTTGCATCACTATTATTTTCTACGTAAACTTCTGCAACATAATCTTTTCCTGGCTCTAAATTACTAATTTTCTTCGTTACTTTAGAGTCTTTGGTTGGATTTGTAAATTGCAAATAGTAATCGCCACTGCTTAAATTCCGTTCACTACCTGTTTGATCTGTTCGTTTCACATGAACCGATTTTTTATCGCCAGAAACCTTTGTATGCTTCGTTTTCAAAGTTCCAGCATTGAAGCCTGTATCACTAACGTGGGAGTTTTCACTCCATTCTTTTACTTGCACGCCTTTCGTTTGCTTCGCTTCAATAACGTATGGTGTAGCTGGTTGAGCGTTTAAGGTGATCTGATTATTTTTAACGTTTATCTTTTGTTTTTTGGATCTACCTTGATCGGTTAATTTATACACGTATACCTTCGATGCATTTTTAAATTCATCTGGTAATTCCCAAGTCGTTTTACCGCCCTCTAAATTCCAATGATACAATTTTTTTGCATCAGGTGTCGGTGTTTCAAAATCTTGTTCAACCCATGGCAATAAATAGGTGTCGCCATCTAAAACAACTTTGTCGTTAAGCGTAATTACTCGCTCTCTAGAATTGTCTTTTCTTGTAACTTTTACTACATCACCATTACTAGGGTCCTTTAAAGTAATTTCTTTCTCTAGATTCGTTTTAGTAGGGTCACCGTCCATCGTTTCCCAATTCATAACATAATATTTTTGTAAAAATTTCGTTGGTACGTTGGTGTCAAAAGTCATGTTTATAAATTGGTCAAAGTTTTTATCGGATTGCCAGCCTTCAAATCCAGCTAACTCAAATCCACCAAGCAATGGATGATCTGCTGTGCCACCAGCTTCCGGCCAATTCAGCACCCATGAGTCTCTTTGGTGATTGCTAATAAAACGAAGCACTTCCGAATTAATCCCTTTATCAGTTGGTCCACCATAATTTTTATCAGTAGCCCAATGCTGCCATGTGGAATAATTAGCAATAGCTGTGCCAAATTCCGTTGTCATTCTCCAGCCTCGATCAGCAAATTGCTCTGCTACACGATTAGATTCCCATTGATCTTGATACCATACATCTAAATAAATAAAATCTAAATTTGGTACATTTGCCTTCAGTTCATCCAAGCGTTTCGCACGCGAACCAGTATATAAATCTTTTAACTTATCGATGGTGTAAGACTGATCTAACCAACCCCATCCTTTTGCTTCTGGTCCATTTATTAATTCTTCACTAAATGATTTTGCTTCCGGATAAGCTTCCTGAGCATTAATATGCACACCAAATTCTGCGTTATATTTGTTTCCTTCTCTAATTAATGCGTTTATATCTTTTATACCACCAATACGTTCCCCAACATCGCCATAATCTGGATGTCCACTATCATGTCCTTCATTGGCGTATCCTTTTAAGAGAACTGCTTGTCCTAGTCCATCCGTTGCTAAAGCAACCTTTTTCACATTATCAAGCGTTTTCAAAAAGGGCTGTTGCGCATGAGAGCCAAAGTTCATAGCAATTCGTGTTCCTACTGTATTGTTTACCGTCTCAGCACCTTCTACTTTTGGCAGTAAATCTCGGTATTCAATGGCTGCATCCTGCCAATCAACTTGCCCATCGTCATTTATATCTTCTGCAATAACAACTTTAACGGTAGGGGTATTAGAAGCAGGCTGATTCATAAAATCACGGTGATAATATAAAGCATTTGAACCAATTCCCATTACTTTATTACCGTTTTCATTTTCATAACGGCTTGCTACAAGATTTCGATAACCGTTTACTTCTGAGCTTGACCATACGCCTGCGCTAAGTTCATTGGTGGATAAAAATGCCGTATAATAGCCTTTTTTTGCGCCGATATCCTTCAGCGTAGCATCCACTTTTACAGTAGTATCTCCCAGCTTCTTAACATCACTGCTCAAATTAGTAAGCTTGGCTTCGGCACCTTTTTGCGCATCATGCACCGAAATAAAATTTAAATCAACAAATTCTATTGTTTCTATTTGAACATCTGTTTTCGAATCTACTTTCTGTATTTGGTAAACGACTTGGTTGCCATCTACTTTTAATGAAAGCTTCACATGCACGTCTATATTTTCATATTCATCTTTTACATGTAATGAATAGATCGCTTCCTGATCATTTACCTTTTCAAATGCCACTTCTGGATAGTAAAGCATGTTATTCACCTTTAATCCATATACCGGCGTTTCTTGTCCATACATCATTTTCCCGTCTACATCATATTCCACTACTCGAGGATAGACTTGATCAACGGTTACATCCATATAATCAGAGCTTAACGTTTCTAATATAGGATCTTTACTTGGTGGTGTTGGTGGTACATATTCTTTTATTTTCACATTCGAAATGTTTATATTTGCTTCACCTCGGCTCTTTTCCAAACCGAGCAACCCTGGTGAATCAACACCTTCTGCTTGTGTCCAAGCACCTATCTTGTCACCATTAATATATAGGCTTGCAGTGTCATCCATAAATTTAACCCGAAGCTTATAAGTTTTATTTGCCTCTAACGCCACACTATTTGTCATGGAAGTCCACTTATTTGTCGGACCAAAGATTTCCCCAAAATACTGATTATTACTATCTCCGGTTCCAACATACGTATAAGCAGAATTGTCTTGAACTCGGTAAATAAAGCCAAAACGCTTTAAATCCGAATCTGCTGTAATATCCGCCTCAAAAACTCCATTCTTTATTTTAGGCATGTTACGATAGACAATTTTGTTCTTTCCATGAGATGTTACACCGTACGTAACGGAACCATCGTTGTTATACTTTAGCGTCCCATCTCCTTGTAAAACTTCAAAATCGCCATCTTCCAGTTTGGAATCAGTAATATGGACAGATTCTGATTTTTTTTCAGCTTTTGATTGCTTCTCCACTTGTACTTTTGAATCCTTTACATCTAAGTTAGCATCAGACTCTTCAGCCGCAACACGAGATGGAGACATACTTGTTATTATTCCTGTCGATACGAGCATCAGTACAGTAAGAAAAATGGCTAGTCTTTTTTGCAAGCTTTTACTCAAAATAGCAACCTCCTCCAAATGTCTATGTTTTAGTACTAGTACTAAGTTAAGCCTATCCTTAATGAAGCGCTTTCACAATAAGAATGTTGTTAGATTTTTTAGAGATATTGTTTTCTCTGCAGTGAAATAAGATAAAAGAACTAGCAAAATGGCTCATATAGAACAAAAGACTTACCAGTTTTTACGTTTTATATTCGTTGTCCATGACGCGTCATTGAACAGTTAGAAAAACGTGGGTGATACTTTAATTTTTCTATAGTGGAACGAATCAACTAAAGTTTTAGGAATCATGTTCCTGCAACAGGAGTATGCAGGTGCCCTCCGGCAAGCTCGTCTTTAGTCGGCCTTCCTATTTAGTACGAACCGATGATGACTTATCTTAGGGCAATGGAGTGAAGTCGCCTAGTTGCTGGACGCTTAAGTCGGACGTGGCTTATTCTGTTATTTCCTTGCCCCAAAGCATCTATTTTTTATATTTTCTTATCTTACAAAAAAATGTACTTGTCCAACAAAGACAAGTACACTACGCATTCAGAGTACATTCCTATATTTATTTACGATATCCATCAGGATTTCCCACGTGCCAATTCCAGGCATCCTCTATAATTTTTGTTATTAGGGTGCGCTTTGGATTCCATCCTAATATCTCTTTCGCTTTATGTGAACTTGCAATTAGTGTACTAGGATCGCCTGCACGCCGTTTCCCAATTTTGGCAGGTATTTTCTTACCAGTTACTTGTCTAGCTGTATCAATAATTTCTTTCACCGAGAACCCTTGGCTACTTCCTAAATTGAATATATCGCTTTTTCCTCCGCGCTGTAAGTAATCTAATGCAAGTAAATGTGCATCAATTAAATCTTGTACGTGAATATAATCACGAATACATGTACCATCTTCCGTAGCATAATCATCTCCAAAAATGGTTATATGGTCTCGTTGTCCCAACGCTGTTTGTAGCACAATTGGTATTAAATGTGTCTCTGGATGATGGTCTTCCCCTATCTCGCCTGTTTCTCTTGCTCCAGCAACATTAAAATACCTTAACGATACATATGTTATTCCATGTGCTTGTTCAGTCCATTTCATCATTTTTTCCATTGTTAATTTTGTTTCGCCGTACGTATTAGTTGGATGAGTAGCCATTGTTTCTGTAATTGGAACGGCTTCTGGCTCTCCATATGTAGCGGCAGTAGATGAAAAAACGATATGTTTCACGTTATATTCAGTCATGACTTGTAGTAAAACTTGCGTGCCATACACATTATTATCAAAATATTTCAATGGATTTTCCATCGACTCACCAACCAAAGAATTGGCAGAAAAATGAATCACAGCCTCAATGGATTCTTTAGCAAAAACCGTGCGTAAAAAATGAATATCACGAATATCTCCGTTATAAAATACAGCTTTCGGATGAATTGCCTCTTGATGACCTGTCTCTAAGTTATCTACTACGATTACTTCTTTTCCTTGATCCATTAATTGGTATACCGCATGAGAACCTATATAACCAGCACCGCCTAATACTAATATACTCATTTTGTTGTCTCTCCTTTTGTATGTAATGGGTGTTGCAAATAGCGCCATTAACGACTAATATCATCATCTTTTGTCTTACATACTTGATCTAACAGCATTCTTAAAGTACGCGCTTTCAAGATGACATTAACTTTTTTCATTTCAACTATATCCTACATCGCTTATGACTTCCAAACAAGTAAATACATCATTTACACAAAAATTAGTCGCATTTTTTACATATAACGGACCAAATAGTTACTTCTAATCCCTTATTTTTTGCATATATATCTTTTGGTGTACGTTTGAATTATAGTAAAACTACAATGAGGAGGAGTTATGCATTGCCAAACACCATTTGCGAAAGGAACATCAAGATAAATATTGATAACATGTGGTCATTTATTAGTGACCTTAATAACTGGGCACCACTGGTTCCTGGATATGAACAGCATAAAATGGTGAACCAAAAGAAATCTATCTGGATATGTGAAGGAAAAGTTGGATCGTTCCAAAAAACGGTTCAATTAACCGTGGTCATTACCGAATGGAATGAACCAGAAAAAATCTCTTTCCAACTATCCAGCAGCAACCAAATGCTAACAGGGAATGGAACCGTTTGCGCCAATAAACTTAGTGATAGAGAAACCAATTTTACTTTTTCTCTTACACTCCATGCAAAAGGGTTGGCTGGAAAAATGGTAAATGGCTCATTAAGAGCATTTCTACCGAAACTAACTTCAAGCTTCATAGATGCAATGATTCGTCATATGTACGGAACAAAGGCGCAAGCGCTCGTTTAGTAATAGAGCGACGGGAACGAATCAACGAAAGATTTAGGAATCCTGCCACTAAAAAAAGGTTATGTCGACGTCGGGTAGCAAGCCCATTTTTAAGTCGACCTTCCTCTTAGTGACGAATCGACGATGACTTATTGTAGAACGACTTGGTGAAGTCGCCTAGCTGCAAGGCGATGGAGCTAGACGTGGCTATTCGATTATTTCATTATTCACAAGCACCTCCGTTTACCATTTCCTATACTACGAAGCAGTTGCTATTGCTAATTCTTAACAAATCATTAGAAAAACTTGACACATCCCCTTTTCTAGAGAAAGTCGACAGCATATTTCCTACATGTTAGAATGGTATGCGTGTTTACTTTGCTTTTTAAAGAGAGGGATTTATATACATGACGACTATTACGAAAAAATGAATCCAACCGTACTAGCATACATACAAATTATCCTTGGTGCTACGCTAGTAGGCTTAGCTTATAATATTTTTCTATTACCTGCTAAATTGGCAGCAGGTGGCATATCTGGTGTAAGTACCATTTTATTTGAGTTGTACCAAATTAGTCCTTCTTTCGTTCAATTTTTAATAAATATCCCTATCTTTATTATAGGATGGATAGCATTAGGCAAAGACTTCAGCTCGAAAACGCTGGTAGGTACATTTTGGGTTCCATTTATTATTTGGTTAAGTTCCGACATTCCCATTACATTAACAAACCCTTTACTTAGTGCCATCTACGGAGGGATTATCCTTGGAGTTGGGTTAGGGATTGTTTATAAAGGAAATGGATCAACTGGTGGTACAGCAGCTATTGCGCAAATTGTAAAGAAATTTACTGGATTATCGAGTGGATACTCCCAATTAATTGTGGATGGAGTAGTTGTCATTTCTTCCATTATTGTATTTAACTTGGAATTAACACTTTTTGCACTCATGTGTATTTATATTACAAGTAAAACGATCGATATTGTTCAACTACAAACCTCTGCCACAAAATTGGTGATGATTATTACGGATAATGAAGAGCGTATTCAATCCATAATTCGAACGGAATTGGATCGAGGTTTAACAAAAGTACGTTCTGTTGGAGGTTATTCAGATAAAAAGAAAACAATGATTCTTTGTGTTGCAGAACAGCAAGAGGCCGTTCAATTAAAGAAGATATTGCAGCGAGAGGAAACCGATTCATTTGTCATCTTCTTGAATGCTTCCGAAATACTAGGTAGAGGTTTCTCACTTGATAAATATTATGGACAAAAACTCTAAACCATTTTTAATGTGCTTCTTCACATAGCACTCCCCGCACCATTTTTGTTCATATGGTACGGGGATAAATTTTGAAAACCGTTTTTATGAGGTTCCCTAAACTAGCGTTATGAGTAAACAAGCTCACGGTGAGACAAACGTGCAGCTAGTTCCTGTATTTTGGGCATGGTGCTAATATCCATGTTTCCACCACTTACAATGACCCCACAATGTCGGGATTTTAATTGCTCATTATGGGTGAATAAGGCGGCAATTGCTGCAGCACCCGCTCCTTCCATTAATGTTTTATTTCGTTCAAGCATGTAAACAATAGATGATGCAATCGCTTCGTCAGAAACGGTTATCATATCATCCACGTATTGTCTGATTAACGGTAATGTTCGTTCACCTGGCTTTTTCACTGCAATTCCCTCAGCAATCGTTTGGACGGCATGTAGATTTTCTGTTTTACCAGTATGGAAGCTTTTATAAATAGCAGCTGCTCCCTCAGCTTGCACCCCAATCACCTTCATATTTCGATTCACATGCTTTGCTGCAACAGCAATACCGCTAATTAATCCTCCTCCACCTACTGGAACTAATATCGTGTCAACCCGATCTTCTTGACGTAATAATTCCATTGCAACTGTCCCTTGACCAGCCATGACATCATAATCGTCAAATGGATGAATATATGTTGCACCTGTACGAAGCTGATGATCCATAGAAGCCTCATATGCTTCTTGAAAAGTTTCTCCAGACAAAACGACTTCTGCTCCATAATTGCGTGTTGCATCTACTTTTGCTTGTGGCGTTTTCTCTGCCATAAAAATTGTCGCTTTTGCCCCTAATTTACGAGCTGCATAGGCCACTCCTTGTGCATGATTTCCAGCTGAAGCAGTAACCACACCTTGATCCAGTTGCCGTCGCTTTAATTGCATTAATTTATAGGTAGCACCTCTAAATTTAAAAGCACCTGTTTTCTGTTGATTTTCCATTTTAAAATAAACATATTTCCCTAAAGCTTGATTCGTTGTCTGTGATGTTAATAAAGGTGTTCGATGAACAAGCGGAGCAAGTCGCTGCAACGCATTATATACCTTTTCACCTGTTAAGCAATCCCCAATATCTCCACACTCCCTATCGAAATTAAAATTTTTCCTTGATTTTTATCACATACTTTTTTCGTATCGTGCAATTTTTTCCTCATGTTGTAATGTTAAAGCTATATCGTCCAATCCGTTCATTAATTTTTGCTTATGATACTCTGGAATTTGAAACGGATAAACCATCTCTCGGTCCATAATTTGCTGCTTTTCCAAATCTACATCTAAAATAAGTTCCTCTCGTTCCGCTTTTTTTAACCATTGGTTTACAAGCTCTTCTTTTACTTGGATAACGATGATGCCATTTTTTAAAGCATTATTATAGAAAATATCCGCAAAGCTTGGCGCTATAATAACTCGGAACCCAAAATCTAATAGTGCCCATGGAGCATGCTCTCTTGAACTACCACAACCAAAATTTTCACCTGCCACTACTATCGAGGCGTCTTCATACCGTTTATCGTTTAAGTTGAAATTTTTTCTAAGCTCTCCATCATCATCGAATCGCCAATGGTAGAAAAGATATTGCCCAAATCCAGTACGCTCAATTCGTTTTAAAAATTGCTTCGGTATAATTTGGTCCGTATCTACATTCGTTCGATTTAATGGGTATACTACACCTCTATGCCTTTGAATAGCTTCCACTGGCTCCCCTCCCTCTTTTATGCATAAAAATAAGTTAAGAAGAAACTTTCGTGCTTGCATAGTCTCGAACGTCTACAAATCTCCCTTCAATCGCAGCAATAGCTGCCATTTCTGGACTAACTAGATGTGTTCTAGCACCATTTCCTTGCCTGCCTTCAAAATTACGATTGGAAGTAGAAGCACAGCGCCCACCAGAAGGAACTACATCATCATTCATAGCTAAGCACATGCTACAACCTGCATCACGCCATTCAAACCCAGCTTCTTGAAAGATTTTATCTATTCCAAGTTTCTCCGCTTGTAATTTGGTGCTAAACGAACCTGGAACAACAATGGCACGTACTTCAGGATGGACTTTTCTCCCGCTTACAATAGAAGCAGCTTTTTGTAAATCATCTAATCGTGAATTCGTGCACGAGCCAATAAATACATGATCAATATGAATAGAAGAAATTGGCTGGTTCTCCAATAACCCCATATATTGAAGCGCACGTTCTACATCTTCAGGGTAATCTGTCTCCTCTAAACTTGGCGTTGATCCACTTACAGGTACACACATAGCTGGATTCGTTCCCCATGTTACTTGTGGCTCTACTTCGTCACCTCGGATGCTGACATAATGGTCATATATTGCTCCTTCATCTGTAGCTAAAGCTAGCCATTGTTGCGCTTGTTGGTTAAATGCTTCTCCTTCCGGGACATGCGCCTTTCCGCGTAAATAGTCCACCGTTTTTTCGTCAGGGCTAATCAAACCTGCACGCGCACCAGCTTCAATGGACATATTACAAACGGTCATCCGACCTTCCATGGGAAGATTACGAATTGCTTCTCCCGTGTATTCAATAACATACCCCGTTCCAAAACGAACACCAAATTTAGCAATGATTGCTAAAATTAAATCTTTAGCAGTTACACCAGATCCTAAATCACCTTCCACATGGACATTTAATGTCTTTGGTTTTTCTTGCCATACCGTTTGTGTCGCTAATACATGCTCCACTTCACTCGTACCAATTCCGAAAGCTAAAGCTCCAAACGCTCCGTGTGTGGACGTATGACTATCCCCGCAAACAATCGTTTTTCCCGGTTGTGTTAAACCTAACTCTGGCCCAATCACATGAACAATCCCTTGATCAGGGTGGAACATATCTGCTAATGATATATGGTTTTCCTTACAATTACGCCGCAATGTTTCCATCTGCTTCTGCGAAATCGCATCTCTTATTTCATCTCTGTTTTTGGTTGGTACATTATGATCCATCGTCGCATAAGTTAAATCTGGTCTTCGGACTTTGCGATTATTCAATCGTAAACCTTCAAACGCTTGTGGGGAAGTTACCTCATGAATTAAATGCAAATCAATATATAATAAATCTGGTTTCCCTGCTTCTTGATGCACGGTATGTTGTTCCCAAATTTTTTCAATAATCGTTTTTCCTGCAGCCAATTTTTCACCCCCTCTTTGTTATGCATAAGAATTACAAATACATTGTGAAGCATCATTCGTAGCAAGGTTTCCTAATATTATATCTGTCATTTCTTTTGTTCCAACGACCGTACCGTTTTTAATAGATAAATCAGGCGTATGGTAGCCTTGTTCAAGTGTCATTTGTACAGCGTACTCTATTTCGTCAGCCTCCTGTTCCATACCAAAGGATTGACGGAGCATAGAGCTTGCAGAGAGAATCATCCCGAGTGGATTGGCAATTCCTTTGCCAGCAATATCTGGTGCTGATCCATGAACAGGTTCATAAAGACCTACGCCATCCGTTCGAACACTTGCAGAGGAAAGCATTCCTAAGGAACCCGTTAAAACAGACGCTTCATCACTTAAAATATCTCCAAACATATTTTCCGTCACAATGACGTCAAATTGCTTTGGATTTGTAATGAGTTTCATTGCCGCAGCATCGACAAGCAAATGATCCACAGCGATGTCTGGGTATTGTTTGCTCTTTTCTTCCACAACCTCTCTCCACACCCTGCTTGATTCTAAAACATTTGCTTTATCCACAGAAGTGACGCGCTTCTTTCTCGTTCTAGCTGTTTGAAAAGCTTTATCAACGATTCGCTCTATTTCTGTTTGAGTATAATACAATGTATCTACCACTGCATTTTCCTCTGGAATACGTTTTTTCGGTTCGCCAAAATATAATCCACCTGTTAATTCACGAATAATTAAAATGTTGCTTCCCTCTACTATCTCTTCCTTTAAAGGAGAGGCATGCAGTAAAGGAGTAAATGCCTTAATTGGCCGCAAATTTGCAAATAAACCTAACTCTTTGCGAATACCTAACAATCCTTTCTCTGGTCGCTTTTCTCCAGGTAAGGCATCCCATTTTTCCCCTCCCACTGCTCCTAATAAAACGGCATCCGCTTTTTTGCACGCGTGAATCGTCGTTTCCGGTAAAGGCGATTGTTCTCCATCAATTGCAGCACCACCTATGAGATGCTCTGAGAAGGTGAATTGATGATTGAAATTTTCAGCAATTGCTTGTAAAACACGTACGGCAGCATCCATAATCTCTTTACCAATACCGTCACCAGGAAGAATAACAATTTGCTTATTCATACATTTCTTCTCCTTTTCACTGAGTTTTTACAACTTCTTTCTTCTCTGCATTCACCTGTTGAATAATATACCGATTGACTGCATTTAGATACGCTTGCACGGAAGCTTCCATGACGTCTTGTGCCGAACCCCGGCCATTTACAGTTTCTCCATTCACTGTAAGTTGAACGCGCGATTCCGCTAACGCATCTTTTCCACCTCCGACAGAGTTAATCTGATAATCAATTAATCTTGTTTCTTCTTCGGTTAATGACTCTAGTGTTTTATATAATGCTTCGACACTCCCTTGTGCTGTACACGCCGTTTTCACCTTTTTACCAGACGGGGTCTTTAATTCAACAGCAGCAGTCGGAATGTTATTGGATCCATATTGTAGTTGAAACATTTCCAACGTATATTTATCCACTGTAGCAGTGTTGGTTTGGATCTCCGTTACAATAGTAAAGATATCGTCATCCGTTACCTCTTTTTTATGATCTGTTAATCGCTTAAACGCCTCAAACGCTTGCTTCATATTATCTTCTGTTACGCGCATTCCAAGTTCTTTTAATTTATCTTTAAAAGCGTGACGCCCCGAATGTTTCCCCAAAAACAGCGTATTTGCTTGAACGCCAACCAACTCTGGAGTAATAATTTCATACGTAGAAGCATGTTTTAACACACCATCCTGATGGATTCCAGATTCATGGGCAAATGCATTTCTTCCAACAATGGCCTTGTTTGCTTGAATATGCATTCCTGTCAGTTTTGCCACCATATCACTCGTTCTTTTTATTTCATCAAGCTTTATATTTGTTTGATAAGGATAAAAATCAGAACGAATCTTTAAAGCAACGACAATCTCTTCTAAGGATGCATTTCCTGCCCGTTCACCAATACCGTTAATTGTTCCTTCGATTTGTGTCGCACCATTTTCTACAGCAGCAATAGAATTTACAACTGCCATCCCAAGGTCATTATGACAATGGCATGATAACATTGCTTTTTCAATATTAGGAACATTCTTTCTAATATAATGGAACATATCCCCATATTCCTTAGGTGTTGTGTAACCTACCGTATCTGGTAAATTAATAACAGTCGCACCAGCATCAATGACCTTTTCAATAATTTGTGCTAAAAATCCCCAATCTGAGCGTGACGCATCTTCTGCTGACCACTGCACTTGTGAAAATGTTTGCTTTGCATATGCTACCATTTCTGTTGCTGTTGCAATTACTTCTTCCGGCGTCTTTTTCAGCTTATACGTCATATGAATTGGCGACGTCGCTAGAAATATGTGAATTCGCGGTTCATCTGCACCTCTTAATGCTTCCCAAGCAGTATCAATATCCGACTTGACTGTTCTTGCTAAAGCGATAACGGACGTATTTTTTAACGTGTCTGCAATTTCCTTGACCGCTTGAAAATCGCCTTCGGACGAAGCAGGAAAACCTGCTTCAATCCGATCCATACCTAACCGTTCTAACTGTTTGGCGATTTCTATTTTTTCTAACTTATTCAAATTGACGCCTGGTGATTGTTCTCCATCGCGCAGTGTCGTATCGAATAGTTTAATTGTTGACATGAACTTTCACATCCTTTTGTTTATTTTGCTTTTTCTGTAACGGCTCTGAAACAAAAGGCATTAATGCACGTAACTCCTTTCCTACTTGCTCGATTGGATGCTGGTTCTCTTTCGCATTAATTGCATTAAATTGCGGTCGTTTCGCTTGATTTTCTAAAATCCAGCCTTTAGCAAAAGCTCCTGTTTGCACATCTTGCAAAATTTCTTTCATTCTAGCTTTCGTTTCTTCATTTACTACGCGTGGCCCTGATACAAAGTCCCCCCATTGGGCTGTATCAGAAATAGAATAACGCATATTTTCCAAACCACCTTCATAGAGAAGATCAACAATTAACTTCATCTCATGCAAACATTCAAAATAGGCTACTTCTGGCTGATAACCAGCTTCCGTTAATGTTTCAAATCCTGCTTTAATTAAACTTGTCACGCCTCCACATAATACAGCCTGCTCGCCAAAAAGATCCGTTTCTGTTTCTTCTTGAAAAGACGTTTCTAAAATTCCAGCTCGAGCAGCGCCAATCCCTTGAGCATATGCTAATGCAATTTCTTTTGCCTTTCCAGACACATCTTGATAAATGCCATAAAGTGCAGGAACTCCGGCTCCTTCTTCATACGTACGACGAACTAAATGACCAGGCCCTTTCGGTGCTACAAGAAAAACATCGACATTAGATGGCGGGACAATTTGACTAAAGTGAATATTAAATCCATGGGCAAAAGCGATCGCATTTCCAGGTTGCAAGTTCGGTTCAATGCTCTCTGTATAAACGGTAGTTTGCATTTCATCTGGTAAAAGAATCATGACTACTTCTGCCTGTTTTACAGCATCTGCTACCGACAGGACTCTAAACCCATCCTCTTCTGCTTTTACTTGAGACTTTCCTGGTCTCAGTCCTACGATAACATCAAACCCGCTCTCTCTTAAATTCTGAGCATGTGCATGGCCTTGTGAACCATACCCAATAATAGCAATTCGTTTCTCTCTTAAAACCTCTGTGTTTACATCCTGCTCATAAAGTACTTTTGACATTTTTATTCCTCCCTATTTTAAATCGTAAATGCATTAAGTTCTGTCACCTGTGTTGGCTGCTGTCCACGTAAGAAAGCTGTTACACCAGTTTTAGTTAGTTCTTTAATCCCATACGGCTTTAATAATGAGATAAGTGCTTCTACCTTATCTGGCCTTCCAGTTACTTGAATAGTTAAGCTGTCTCTACTCACATCAATCACAGAAGCCCGAAACGGGGTAATCATTCCTTGTATCTCTGCACGTAACTGACCACTTCCGCCAACTTTAATTAATGCTAGTTCCCTCGCTACAATTGCTTTTTCTGTAATATCAGAAACTTTCAATACGTCGATTTGCTTATTTAACTGTTTTGTTAGCTGTTCTAACTTCTGATGGTCTTCAATTTCAACAACAAACGTCATTTTTGAAATACCCTCTGTTTCTGAGGCACCTACAGAAATACTCTCAATATTGAACTGTCGTCGATATAGCATTCCTGTAATTCGGTTGAGGACACCGCTACGATTTTGTACGGTTGCCGTAATAATCCGCCTCATTTTCTCACCCCAATCATTTCATGAATTCCCTTACCAGGTGCGATCATTGGGTAAACAGAAGTTTGCTGTACAACACGACAGTCAACTACAACAGGACCATCGAAAGCTAACGCTTCTTGTAATACTTTTGGAACGTCTTTTTCCTTTTCAACACGCATGCCGCGCACGCCATAACTATCAGCTAATTTTACAAAATCCGGATTTTCCATAAACAAGGATTCTGAATAACGTTTTTCATAAAAGCTTTCCTGCCACTGTCTCACCATGCCTAAAGCTTGATTATTGACAATAATAACTTTTACGGGCAATTTTTTCTCTTTTACGACGGATAATTCTTGAAACGTCATTTGGAATCCACCATCCCCTACAATCGAAATGACGACATCATCTGGCGCTCCCAATTGTGCGCCGATCGCTGCTGGAAATCCAAATCCCATTGTCCCTAAGCCTCCTGATGTTACCCAGCGGTTTGGCTTTTCAAACGCGTAATACTGTGCTGCCCACATTTGATGCTGCCCAACGTCCGTAGTTACAATCGCTTCTCCTTTTGACAAATCATGAATTTGTTCCATCAACCATTGTGGTGAAATAAATGCTTCCGATCGATCGTACCAAAGCGGATATTGCTTTTTATACGAAGTTAATTGATCTCGCCAAGCTGATCGCTCTACAGGCTCATTAGAAGTTGCTAGTAACGCTATTAATGCTTCTTTTGCGTCTGCCACCACTGGTATTTCCGTTGAGACATTTTTGCCAATTTCCGCTGGATCGATATCAATATGTGCTACTTTGGCTAAAGGAGCAAAATGCTGTAAGTTACCAGTTAAACGATCATCAAAACGAGCACCGATATTAATTAAAAAATCACATTCATAGATTGCCATGTTTGCTGTATAGCTCCCATGCATACCTGCCATACCAAGTGACAATTCATGCGATCTTGGGAACCCTCCAAGCCCTAATAACGTGTTCGCAACTGGAAGCTGAAACTTTTCTGCAAATGCGATTAATTTCTCACTTGCATTTGCAAAAATAACTCCTGCACCAGCTAAAATTAATGGACGGCTAGATTTGCTTAATGCATCCATTAGTTTCGTAATTTGCAATGGATTTGGGTTTTTATTTGGTTGATAGCCAGGAAGCGCAAAGTGATCATCGTAAACAGCATCAGATAACTCAGAAGAAATATTTTTCGGAATATCTACGACTACAGGACCTGGTCTACCAGTAGAAGCAATATGAAAGGCTTCTTTAATAATTTTTGGTAGCTCCAAAAGATTTGTTACTTGATAATTGTACTTCGTAATTGGAGTGGTAATCCCCATGACATCTGCTTCCTGAAAAGCATCGGTACCTATGACGCTGTTAGCTACCTGACCAGTAAAAACAACAATTGGTAATGAATCCATCATTGCATCTGTAATTCCAGTAATTAAATTGGTAGCTCCTGGACCAGATGTAGCAATAACTACCCCCGGCTTCCCTGTAACTCGAGCATATCCTTCCGCCGCATGAATGGAACCCTGTTCATGACGGGAGAGAACATGCTCAAATGGTGCATTGCTGCGATAAATAGCATCATAAATCGGTAAGACCGCACCACCCGGGTAACCAAAAATTGTATCCACTTCTGCTTCTACTAAGGCATTAATTAACACATCAGCACCTGTAACTATTTCTTTTGTACTTTCCAATTCATGCTTTACCTGCACTTTCACTTCTCGTGCCTCCTTTTAAAAAGTAAATATTAGGAAAATTTTGCTTGCCGCCAACTTTTTATTGTGAAAGCTATCATTTTTTTATACGATAATGCCTAAAATTATATAACGCATAAAATTAAGCTCTACACATATCATTTCTAACTCTCAATCATTCCTTTCCCTCCAAGATAGACCAAATCTTTTGAAAATATATCGTTTGTTTTCAGCGAGATAGTTGCCACCAATCTTAGAGAAAGTTAACTTATCACCAAAGTCTATTGGGCGAAAGCATTCGTGTTAGCTCAGATGGTTTCCTATTGTACAACAAATAAAAAACGCCCTCCTCCCCCATAAGACTGCAAGCTTAATTACAGTAATTGGGGAGAAAAGCGTCTGCTCTTCACGGTACCACCCAGCTTTTTAGTATCCTCACGAATACTAACTCGACGAGTATCATCGGTTACGGTATTAGAAACATAACCTAAACTCTTTTGGATAACAGGTACATACAAATTGCACCTGGCTGGCCTATTAGGTTGCCTGTTCAGTCCAGCACTCAGAGATGATGTCAGAGTATATTGTATTTCCGGGCTTCCAGCGTCCCCGAATCTCTGTGAATACAGTAGTCATACTCCTTTTTTCCCTTCATCGCATTAAATTCATATTCTTTTGTAAATAATCATTGTTTCCATTTATTTGTTTTTTTGATATTGCCGTTAATAATATACTGTTTTTATTCAGACGTCAACAGCTTTTTTAAAGTTTTTTGGTATTAATAATTTTATTGTTCATTTGTATACGCTTACAGAGTTGTCGGACTTCATTTAGCTATTTTTATTACAATTTCTTTACAAAGCAATATATCAGTTAAAACTTTATTATTATAGGTTTAATATAAAAATAACAATGCGCAATATATTTTTAGCATATATTGCGCAAGTTATGAATTTGAAAAAGTATTTCATTAACAAATATATTGGTATCTCACTTGACTATTTATTTAAATAATCGGTAATAGCTCCTAACGAAGAACAGGATACATTATGAGCATATTTACCTAACACACCTTTTTTGTACAATGGAGGAGCAGTCCAATGTTTCTGTCTTTCCGCTAATTCTTGATCTGATATTGCAAACGATATCTCTTTTTGCGTAGAATCAATCGTCACCATATCCCCTTCTTGCAAGAAAGCAATTGCACCACCAACCTGCGCTTCTGGTGCGATATGCCCGACGACTAGCCCATGTGTTCCGCCAGAGAATCTACCATCGGTTAATAGAGCTACTTTTTCACCTAGCCCTTTTCCAACTAAAATAGCTGAAATAGACAGCATTTCCGGCATACCCGGGCCTCCTTTTGGTCCGACGTAGCGTATGACAAGTACATCTCCTTCTTTAATCTTATTATCCATTACCGCTTCTGTTGCTTCTTTTTCTGTATTAAAAACCCGCGCAGGCCCTACATGTCGACTTACCTTTACACCAGATACTTTTGCTACAGCGCCCTTTGGGGCAAGGTTACCCTTTAACACAATAAGTGGTCCATCTTTACGTTTCGGATTATGAAAAGGCATTATCACTTCTTGTCCTTCTTGTAAGGACGGCGCTTCTTGCAAATTCTCTGCAATTGTTTTACCAGTTACCGTTAAGCAATCGCCATGAAGATACCCATTTTCATGAAGGAACTTCATTACAGCTTGTACACCGCCTACCCGATGTAAGTCTTGCATAACATACTTACCACTTGGTTTTAAATCAGCTAAATGAGGCGTCTTTACTTGCATGCGATTAAAATCCTCGATGGTTAAATTCACTTCTATAGCGTGTGCAATAGCTAACAAATGTAATATTGCATTTGTTGAGCCACCTAATGCCATTACAACCGTAATGGCATTTTCAAAAGCTTCTTTCGTCATAATATCTTTTGGATAAATGCCTTTTTCTAATAAGTGATAAACTGCTTTACCAGCTTTATTACAATCATTTACTTTTTCTTTTGATTCTGCAGGATTAGAAGAACTTCCTGGAAGACTCATACCTAGCGCTTCTATTGCTGAAGCCATCGTATTTGCCGTATACATACCACCACATGAACCTGCTCCAGGGCATGCGTGACATTCAATTTGGCGTAACTCTTCATCGTCAATGGAACCATTATTATGCTTTCCAACACCCTCGAAAACCGACACTAAATCTATATCTTTCCCCTTTAAAGAACCAGGTGCAATCGTACCACCATATACAAAAACAGCAGGTACTTCCGCATTAGCGATCGCAATCATACATCCCGGAATATTTTTGTCGCATCCACCAATAGCTACTAACCCATCTATATTCTCCGCGCCTACTACTGTTTCAATAGAATCTGCAATTAGATCTCTACTAGGCAAGGAATAGCGCATTCCTTGCGTTCCCATTGATATTCCATCAGACACTGTGATCGTATTAAAAATTAATGGAACACCCCCCGCTTCTCGCGCCCCATCTTTTGCTTGACGAGCTAGCTCATCAATATGTATATTACACGGGGTTACTTCACTCCACGTACTCGCCACACCTATCATCGGCTTGTTAAAATCCTCATCTGATACACCAACTGCTCTAAGCATTGCTCGGTTCGGCGCCCGCATAACACCATCACTAAAAACATGACTTTTAATTCGTAAATCTTTATCCAATGAAACCCCACCTTTCTTTCGGAATATTATATGCCTAATTATCAAATAGTTCAATATGTTTTTACTTTATTTTAGAAAAGCTAAAACTATCACCACACTTTGTGACGGAAAAACCCGATCGTTTTGCTATACTATATTCTTTATACGTTTTTAGTCTTAAGAACTTGGCTTTTAGCTAAGTTCACATGGCAAAATCCTTCACATTGTTTATACTAGACAAATAAGTAGCTCAATTCAGATTTTTTTACGTAGAATATCGCTTTTGAACATTTTTACTGTTTACTCGCATACACCATTTTTTACAACATTCAAGTACTTACTTATCACTACGATATCTTTGTTCCATTTGCCACCTCAACATCAGGTGCTAATAAAATAACGTCCCCTTTTTCTGGCACTCCACCTAATACGAGCACTTCAGACTTGAAGCCTGCGATTCGCATAGGCGGAAAATTAACAACTGCTGGTACTTGCCTCCCTACTAAATCTTCTGGTTCGTATCGTTTCGTAATCTGAGCAGATGCTTGTTTTATTCCTAGCTCCCCGAAATCAATATATAGTTTAATTGCTGGTATCTTTGCTTCTGGAAAAGGTTCTGCGTTTCTCACTGTTCCAATACGCATATCTATTTTTTTAAAATCTTCTATATGAGCCATATTAACGCCTCCAATATTTTAATAAAGTGAATTTTCAATTCGCAAAAATTTTTCATCCCACTCTAATTATTTCAACATTAAAATCTCGTTTTTTATCCTATTCTCTCTTCCACCTTCTAGACATGACCATTCGATTATTTTGTTATAACAAGCACCTCATTTTATATTATCCTAGACAACGAAATAAAGCATGTAGGGCTGTTTTTCTCCCTTATTGACTCAAACACACATCTTGTATTTGAGAAAAAGACGTGCTACTTTTAAGCACATAGCACACCTTTTCCCACTCCTATTATTCCCTAACCTGACCGTCTCCATAGATATAAAACTTACTTGAAGTAAGTGCCGGTAACCCCATAGGCCCTCTAGCATGTAATTTTTGGGTACTAATACCAATTTCCGCTCCATACCCAAATTCAAAACCATCTGTAAATCTTGTAGAAGCATTGTGATAGACAGCGGCAGCATCGACGTGCTGCTGGAAATAATCAGCATGTTCATTGTCCTGCGTAATAATAGCCTCTGAATGCCGTGTACCATACTTATTAATATGATTGACCGCTTCCTCACATGTAGAAACTAATTTAACACTAATTGCTAAATCAAGATATTCTGTATACCAATCTTCTTCTGTGGCTAATTTCGCTTTTGAAAAAGCCTTACAAACATTTTCGTCCCCGTAAATTTTCACCTGCTCTTTGTCCAGTTTTTCTAGTAAAGAGTTTCCATGTTCCTTAAACCAATCCTGATGAACGAGCAATGATTCGATTGCATTACATACAGACGGACGCTGTAATTTTGCATTTAAAACAAGCTTAAAAGCTAGCTCTTGCTTAGCAGAAGCATCAATATACATATGACAGTTACCAGCTCCAGTTTCAATTACTGGTACTGTTGAAGATTGTAAAACTTTTTGAATGAGGTTTTTCCCTCCTCGAGGAATCAATACATCTAAGTATTCATTTAACGTAAATAATTGTTGTGCCGTCTCTCTACTTGTATCCGTAATGAGTTGGACCGCATCTGCTGGAAGCTTTGATTTAGCCAAAGCTTGGTGAATCGATGCGACGATAGCTTGATTGGAAAACGTAGCAGATGAGCTTCCCCTTAAAATAACCGCATTTCCTGTTTTTAAAGCTAATGTGGCCGCATCAATCGTTACATTTGGTCGTGCTTCATAAATCATACCTATTACGCCGATGGGAACGCGTTTTCTTTCCATACGAAGACCATTATCTTTTTCAAGACGCTCAAGAACTTCACCAATTGGATCATCTAATGCAATAAGTTGAAATATAGCGTCATACATGGCTTCAATTCTCGTATCATCCAACATAATTCTATCTAAGATCGATGTTGAGATGCCACTTTTTTCTCCGACCTGTAAATCCTTCTGATTCTCTTTTAGAATCTTCTCCTTGTCTTCTACCAACTGCTTTGCAATGTATTCCAACGCTTCGTTCTTTTCCTTTGTTGTTATACCATTCAACTGGTAGCTTGCAACTTTTGCCAACTTCCCTTTCTCTTGTACTTCTGCCATCGTCATTCCTCCCTGTTTCATTTAAATTATGTTAATCTCACCCAACGGTCTCGATGAATTACCCTAGATGATAAGCAATCTTTGTCCACGCTCCTTAGTTGCAATTCTTTCATAATTACATCTGCTGAACAACTTGCCTCCCCCTTGCCAATTAACCCATTTTCTCCATATACTTCTACAACGTCCCCCTCCTTAAACTGCCCTTGCACTCTCCGGATCCCTGCAGCTAATAAACTTGCTCCTTGATAAAGGATTGCTTCTTCTGCACCTTTATCCACGTAAAGTTGACCTACCGGATCTGAATGAAGTGCAATCCATTGCTTATTGGTCGTAATCGAGCCTTTAGCAGGATTAGAAATATAAGTACCATCTCCACTTCCTTCCATGATTTGCGATAATTTTTCAGCGCCTTTTCCAGTTCCGATAAACACACTAACACCTAATGATAAAGCCATCTTTGCAGCTTCCAACTTCGATTTCATCCCTCCAGTACCTACTGAAGACCCATGTTGATCTGTCTGGTCAACCATTTCTTCTGTAATTTGGGCAAGATGGTCATATTTTCTAGCTGCTGGATTTTGACGTGGATTTAAATCATAGATGCCGTTAATATCGGTAAGCATAATGAGCTGGTCTGCATGAACAATACCGCTAACTAAAGCTGACAACATATCATTATCTCCAAATGTAAGTTCTTTGATGGATACCGTATCATTTTCATTAATAATTGGAATAACTCGCCGTTCTAATAGTTCCATTAACGTATTAAACGCATTTTTATATCGTTCTCGATCTTTAAAATCGTCTCTCGTCAATAATAATTGGGCAGCCCGTAAATCATATTCTGAAAATTTTTCCATATATGTTTGAATTAACAATCCCTGTCCTGCAGCCGCAGCAGCTTGCTTTCCTTTTAAGGTTACAGGCCTTGATGCATAGCCAATTTGTGGAAAACCTGCGGCCACTGCACCTGATGAAACTAAAATAACGTCATGCTTTAATTCGCGAAGCTTGGCAATCGCTGCCACATGTTCGGTTAACTTTGCCTCATCCATTTCACCATGTGCATTTGTTAACGAACTACTTCCTATTTTTACAACAACTCTCTGTTTCCTCACTTTACATGCTCCTATTCCCATATCTTTTATATTTTATATGTATCTATCACATGGATATATAACATGATCTTAACACCGTTGTTTTACTTATAATAAACCTTAGAAATTTTTACCTATAGTGAAAAAAGCCCTATTCATCCCTCTAAATCAAGGACGAAAGAGCTTCTTCCGCGGTACCACCTATGTTAGATGTTAGAATAACATCCCGCTTGCTTCGATAACGCCGAATATAGCGCCCATTTTTCATGGGACTCAAAAGGCAGGTTCTGTGGCTTCAAGCGTGGAAAGCTCCCAGCTTCTAACTCCCCATCTCTGGCACTGAATCATCCACATACTAATCCTTTTTTACCGTTCAACTTGTTTTTATAATATTATGGATACAAAAGCGAAGAATGTCAACTATTTTATTTATTTGGTTGCTTCTAGACGAAAAAGCATCATCTAAAACTCTCTTTATCTACTAAGTTTAACCGACTCTTTGTTTGATTCCGTTTTGATAAATAGAGATAAGACAAGTGCTATAATCGCAAACACTCCAGCTACAATAAATGAAACATTTACTCCATGAATCATTCCTTGAACACCTTGTTCTGGTAATGCGGAATTTGTCATCACTGTTACTAGTAAAGCTGTTCCAACAGCTCCGGCAACTTGGCGCATCGTGTTATTCATCGCAGTTCCATGCGGTATAAGATGGAATGGTAATTGGTTTAATCCTGCCGTTGTAACAGGCATCATGACCATGGCTATCCCAAGCATACGAACCGCATTTACTGTTGCAATATAGCCAAATGACGTATTCATAGATATATTTGTAAACATAAATGTCGTTATCGTGACAATAGACAGACCAATAATGGCTAACCAACGTGCACCGAATCGATCAAATAATCTTCCAGTAATTGGGTTCATTACTCCCATAACAATGGCACCAGGCAAAATCATTAAACCAGATTCCAAGGCGGTAAACCCAAGCATATTTTGTGCAAGAATAGGAATGATAACTGCTGCGCCAATCATTGCCATAAAAGTAACCATTCCTAACGCTGTTGTTAAAGAAAAAACAGCATTACGGAATACGCGAAATTCTAAGATAGGTTGTTCCAATTTCATCTGCCTTAAAATAAACATGGTTAATGTAATGGCACCAACAACTAACGATATAATTACCTGTGCGCTTCCCCAACCGCTATTACCTGCCACACTAAATCCATATAATAAACCACCAAAGCCCAATGTAGACAAGATAATCGATATCACATCTACTTTCGGAAATGTTTGTTTCGTAATATTTTTTAAAATAAAATAGGCAACAACGATGTCGATAATAATAATTGGCAATACGACATAGAATACACTTCTCCACGGAAAGTGCTCTACTAGCCATCCAGACAATGTCGGCCCTATAGCTGGCGCAAAAGCAATCACCATACCGAACATCCCCATCGCTGTACCTCTTTTTTCAATTGGATATATGAGGAACAGTATCGTTTGCATTAACGGCATCATAATGCCTGCTGCCGCCGCTTGACCGATTCTCCCAACCATTAACACAGAAAAGTTTGGAGCAATTGCACAAATAAGTGTACCTACCGCAAATATACTTAATGCTGTTAGGAAGAGTCCTCTTGTCGTAAATCGTTCAATTAAAAATGCCGTAATTGGAATCATAATGCCATTTACTAACATAAATATAGACTGTAACCACTGAACTGTATTGGCGTCTAACTGTAAATCTTGCATGATCTTTGGCAAAGCAGTTGCTAATAAAGTTTGATTTAAAATGGCAACAAATGCACCTGAAATTAAAACGATAAGCAGTGGTACTTTATTTACTTCTCTCGGATTATTTGTTGTTGTATTTTCTGAAGTCACCATACCTCCCCTTTCTTCATGCATAAAAAATATTTTCCGTATGCACGTGTTCTTTTGCTTGCTCCTGCATAATGGAGCACGTGAAATACTTGTGTTTATTCCAGAAACACATTGCACAGTGAAAAAATTCATTTCTTATACGATAAAGTGAGTCTTCAAGCAGTGAGATACTTATCATCCCACTGCTTGTTAGAAAACTTGATTTATCCCTCATTCTTTTTTTAAAAAACTTGGCTATTGTCAAGTCTTTATGACGAAAAACATGGTCGTTTTGCTTATACGATAAACCCTAACTTTCCTATAATGTAAGATAACCACGCTGTTGTTTGTCCTATGTTTTTCTATGGGAGCAATCGTATGAACTAAAGGTAGCTAAAGAGATAGGAGATTTAGATGTTGTTACCTCGCATTTTATATCTCCCAATTCTAAAGCCCACTTTTATTAGGAAAAACTTAATCATAATCAACATTCACTCACTATGTGACATAATTAACATCATACCATATGATAAAAATGATACAAACCAATACGTTTTTATGGTTTAAAAGTATAAAATCCAAATTACAGGAAGGATACTTTTAGTAGTGTAACGTTGTAGAATTTCTATTTATTTATAATAACATTCATTGACAAGAAATCAGTAGCCATAAGTAGTTGGATCTGAATTCTTAGCTAAACGTTCCATACAAAATGAAAAATATGGAAATCACACCTTTAAAGGGCAATTGCATACGCCTACTCAATCTTGTTCACAAAAATTTTTTCAGTTGTTTGTAAATATCATAATAAAACGATCCTCTAGTTCAAATTTAAAGTGAAGGTAGCTATGAAGTTCCCCATTTTGAAATGGGTATAACTGTAATTCTTTTGCTTCTGTTGCATGGTTAACAATAATTTCTTCCATTAAATCAACAGGAGTTTTATTCATTGTAAGTAACCCTAATTGTTCGGCAGTATGGTATAATTTAGCTTCATGTACTTCTTTAATTAGCTGATCTATGCCTTTTTCACGTTGCTTTATTCCTAATCGCCTGGCTTCTACCTCTACCTCAAATTGGATTAATGCTTGTTTTAATTGTTCTGTCGTTTTACCTTCACATACAACCCCCAATTGGTTGGCTTTCTTCCTTAATTGTTTATCATATACTTCTTTCGCTAATTGTTCTGCCGATTTTCCAGTTGTTTTTAAACCAAGCTGTTTTGCTTTTTGAACCACTAGCGTATAATGAATCGCTTCTAGTAGCTCTCTTTTACTTCTTCCTTCTGCCTGAATGGCATATTTTTTCCTAGCTTGTTCTATAATTAGCTGCTCTACTTCCTTTTGTAATGTTCCTTTAGATTTCCCTTCCACTTGAATGCCCATTTCCTTCGCCGTATACATCAATAACATTTTATTATAACGCTGTTGTTCTTTATTGTTAGTTGGATCGGATTTTGTTAACAGTTCATGAAGAGAAGCTTCTATTGCTTGTTGACCTGTTAAAAGCAAAATCAAAATCACACATATCGATACACACATTTTTTTTTGCATACGAACCATCCTTTGTTGTTAGTGCTCTCAAATATGTAGTTTTGCCAAATTAGTCAGCCACAATTATACCAATTACTTGAAACCTTCTGGATGATTATTCGTACATAGTAATAGTAAGGAATAACAGATACTTCCATACTCGCTAAAGCGGAATTATTTTCAATGGTAATTAGAATAGAATATACGATAAATACTTTTAAGTTTTTTAAAAAATCTACTTATTACCAAAATGCCTTCCATTTAATTCAGAAATAATTCCCAAAATTGGTTATGCGATAATCTTAGAAAAACTTGCTATAAATCCTAAAGATTTTATGTTTTTCTATAGCGAACAAAGAAAGGTTGGAATACATATGAAAAAAGTAATGCTCGGTTTGTTAAGCCTATCCTTGTTATTGTTGAGTGGTTGTGCCCTATTAGAGGAAACGACGAATTCTTTAAATTATGCAGAGGAAGCAACTGCCTACGTTAATGATTTAAACAATTTTTTAGAAAAAGCTTCTACTTTAGAAGCAGATGAATTAAGAACAGAACTGAAAAATCTACAAACTACAATAACTGACTTTATTGATATCGACCCACCTGCCATCGCTGAAGACATACACCAAGAATTAAAAAGTAGAAGTGAACAATTATTAGATACAACGAACAATTTAATGGATCAAGGGGAGATAACAGTTGAACAGTTTTACAGATACAGAGCTTTATCGTACGATTGAAAATATCCAATCACTGCAAAATCAAATTGAACAATTGGAACTGTAGTCGGGTGAACTGTTCTTTAATGGAGACTTCAAAGCGAGTTTCAAGTAATATTTTGGAAGTTTTATAACTACCGCAGATAGCCCATTTAAGTAACAGCATCTTGCGCTTATAGAGATGCTGTTACTTATATTAAGGGAGCCTTCAATTAGTGACATACAGAATAACTTGGCTTTTCACTAAATCCGTCTGGTTCTGAAAAAAATTATTCAAAGAATTCCATATGCTGTTTATTTTGTTTATAATAAGTTAATCGATCTGCTAAAGTACCTGTGTGAAATTCGAACTTATGCCCATCAGGATCTGTAAAATAGATGGATTTTTTATCCCTCACATCTCTTTCTCTTCCTTGCAAAATATTCACATTTAACCTACATAATAAATCATATGCTCTGTCAAACTCTGCTTCATCAATGGAAAATGCGAGATGCGTATAAGATTGATGGATTTCTTGCCGCGGAATATCTTTTTCTTCGTTTAACGCAAGCCACAGCCCATCCGTATCAAAATATGCAGTGCTCCTCCCTTTAACTAACAGCTTTGCCCCGAAGACTTGTTCATAAAATATAACCGACCTTTCTAAGTCGGAAACAGAAAATAAAACGTGATTTATTCCCTTCATCATCTTTCCCCTCCGCTCAAATATGTATATGGAGTGATTGTTTCCTATTGGATAAAAGCGCATACGTTTTTTTAAAGAGCGAGTCATCATTTGCCTGAATAACTTGCTTTAAATGAAGTGATCGTCACTTTATCCAAATATGGTCTATATATTTTTTTCTATACACTATTTACTATAACAGGAAGTATGTATATAGCATCATTCACCATGATAAGTTTTAGTCGATTTACGTTTATCAAGGTATTTCTTCACTACTGGATATATGACTGGTCCATATTTAATTAATTTTCGAATTAATTTCTTCATCCCAAACCCTCCCATTTATACTTTAGTTTATCGCAAATTACAATTAAATGAAATCTTGTTTGACAAACCTTCGTTATGTATTAAAAATTCATTCCCTTTTTTAACCGCCACCAAACAAATCCTCGCAAATATTCGCTGTTTAATTGGTCATACTAATAACATACAACTATTAGAAAAACTGTCGCTAAGTCGCATAGCGAAAGCTGTAGTTTTTCTTATACGATATACCAAAAAATTTTATACATCTATAGCGAAAAAGGAGTGGTAATATATGGCACATCATCGAAATTCGATTGAACAGACGTTATTAGCGTACAAAAAGGGTGTAGACACCTTTTTAAAACAAATGCCTGCATTTACGAAAAAGTATCATGATTTTACAGAAGCTTGCTTTCAAGAAGGAGAGCTTTCTGCTAAAGCAAAGCAGTTAATAGGTCTAGGTATTAGCTTACATGCACAAGATGAGTATTGTATTATTTATCACACAAAAGGATGCTTGGACCAAGGTTGCACAAAGCAGGAAATTTTAGAAGCGGCAGCTGTTACAGCAGCATTTGGTGGTGGAGCATCTATGAGCCAAGCAGTAACGCTCGTTCAGGAGTGCATTGACGAACTTTCAAACTAAGCAAATGCAGAGAGTTGCCACAATTGTTGTCGCTTGGCTCATGTGGTAACTTTCTCTTAACTTTTGCTACAAAGTACCTTTATTCTCCTCATTTAATGCTTACTATTGACACGCTTTTCTGAGAGTAGTCACTTCCTTTACTTACTTTTATAGATAATCCTCCGTGCAGGTTGTTAGCAACATGCTCATCATGGTAAGTAGGATGCAGAACACGATTGGAATTTTTCACGAAAGTTACTCCTGTCGATCTCAGATTTCATATGCCTGGCTATGTAAAAGCAAATGAACAACACTTAAAAAGAGCTGACGTTGCGATGGCTTTTCCCAGTCTTCAGGAACTTCCGCCATCAGCCACAATACTTCGTCTAAAAACACATGCTCTAAAGCCATTTTCCATACTCTTTTTTCTGCTTCTGTCAATTGTACAAACTGATAATAACCAGATAAAAACGCCTTCCATTGTTCTAAGGTAAATACGTGATCAGGTGCAGAAGATAATTCATTATGAAATAATAGTAATGCTAAAGCTAAATCAAAAACACGCGGAACTTTTGCAGCATTGTCGGGATCAATCAAATAAGGTTCAGGTGTAAAGACTAGGTTATTCGCTTTATAATCATGCGGTGTTAAAACATGGGGCAAGGAAAGTTCCTTCAAACAAGATTGTTTGGTTACACAGGAAAGTAATTTTTCTTCTAACTGAGTTATAGGAAAAGTAACACGGTTCCGTTTAGCATGATTTGTGATCGCTCGTACGCTTTCCTCTACTTCTTCATTTGTGAAATCATACACATCATATTCTGGAAGTTGAAATAGCTCTCCTTTTGGTGATAACGCATGAATATGCCCTAATAAACAACCCGATGCATATATTTGTGTATGTGTCGCTGTATACGCTTTTCCATGGATAAATGGGTACACAACGTAACACGCATCTCCCAGTTCTTGCTGATTATTTGTGTTCATTTTAATCGGTGTAACAATATAAATGCCGTTCTCTTGTAAAAATCGTGTGTATCTCGCTAATGCTTCGGCACGTTCAAGTGGTTTTTGCGTTTTCTTCACAATAACCTCTTCCCCTTTATATGAGGCATGGTAAACGGGAGAAAAAGGGTAAATACTTTTGGGCTCTTTTTCAGCAGCTATTTGAAATTGTTCTAATACTTTTGTACTTTGTAAATCAATTACCTCCTCTTGTAAGTGTCGTCCATCCTCTATTATAGGATTTGTCCAGGTTTCTAATTTCTAGCAATTCAGAATAAATATCACCACACTATGAACGATGAGCTTTTTTATCAGTGGTATACATCAATAGCCAACAGTCGTGATATTTCCCTTCATGAAACGCATAATGCAATAATTTTTTCACACGTTGAAATCCTGCTTTTTCATAACAAGCTACTGCCCTAACGTTCTCTACATGTGGGTCGAGGACAACCTTGGACGCACCGTACGCTTCCATGAGAAATGCCGTTACTTTTTTTATAAGCTCCGTTCCAATTCCTCTATTTCGATAATTACCTTCACCAATGAATTGATCCATACCGTAAGCGCTTGAACCTACAAGGGGCATCAAATTACTTGTACAGCTATTAATTGGATAATACTGCAAATAACCAATTGGAATTTCATTACAATATATAATACAGCGGGATATTAAAGCATTATTTGTATAGAATTTATCCTCTATCATTTCCATAGTATAGGATTTATCCCTCCCCCCATAAAATTTTAAAACAGAAGGATCACACAACCAACTCCTTAGCAGTGCTTGATGCTTCTTGTTTAACGGCCGAATGGAAAGATTATTTTGCATTTCATACCTCCTCGGATAGTATGTTAAGGCATTACTTTTTCGCCTTCTTAATCTGATTAATTCATAAAAATTGTATCTGCTCTTGCACCCGTTACTTTCCACTGCAGGCGGACGCTTTCCTCAGGGCTACTTGAGCCTCTTCGCTCACAAAAATTTTTCGCTGTGGGGTCTCAAGACTCATGCTATTCCGCTGGAGTCGCGCCCTCCGTTCTAAGTAACTTGGTTTGGATTCACGAATGAGTAAAGACCTTAAATAGTATGTCAAATATCTTGGACGTTTCGTGATGTTCTAGATAATGGTCTTAGGATCATTTGGGATAATAATATGTATAAGGAATAGAATTAGAAAAAGGTATAAAAAAATTTCAATTAAACGAGACCCGTCATAATCAATCACCCCATTCAAAATTACGTATAAGCAATCTTTCTGTTCTTATTTTCATACAAATTCTCCCTAAAATTATTTATTGACATGAACTCAAAAAATAGAATTTTTTTCTACAGAACTTGCTTTCAGCTGTTTCCCCTTCATATGCATCATCCTAACTAACATACACTTTATAAGAAGCTTTTCTAAATTAAAAAAGATATATGCCCATGTGGAGCATAATATCTTTTTTTATTTAGTCTATTTGCGTATATTCCTTTTCCCTTATGCATTCTTATTTATTTCTCATAGGCATCTGTTAATGCTGTTACGATTTGCTTTTTACGTGAGACAACTCCTTTTAACAACGCACGGCTACGCTGGTCAAGGTCAACGTTAAATGCGTCTTCTACTTTTGTTTTTCCAATCCCAACAGCAAGTACTTCCGAATCATTGTTCAAGATATCCGTAACAACGAATAAAAATAAATCAAGATTTTTTTCTTTGATAATATTGGAAATTTCCGCTTCAATTTCTGCTTGCATTGCATAGATTTGTTCTGTATCAACAGCATTTACTTGGGCAATTTCTACTTTTGCACCACCCATAGAAAATTCTTTTGCATCCATGGTTATTAATTCGGAAATAGACTTATCTCCTAAATCTGCACCTGCTTTTAGCATATCAAGACCATACGTATGCACATCTACTTCAGCAATTTTTGCTAATTCATAAGCCGCATCAATGTCTTCTTGTGTACACGTTGGAGATTTCAAAAGTAAAGAATCAGAAATAATGGCTGATAGTAATAAACCAGCAATTTGCTTTGGAACAGCAACCCCATTTTCTTTATACATCTTATTTAAAATAGTAGCTGTACATCCAACAGGCTCAGCACGGAAATATAACGGTTCACTTGTTTCGAAATTGGAAATTCGATGGTGGTCAACCACTTCCGTAATACGAGCATCTTTAATATTCGCTACACTTTGTTGAAATTCATTATGGTCAACGAGAATTACATTCGTTCCTGGCTCTACTTCCTCCATTAGCGCAGGTGCTGTTGCTACAAAATAATCAAGTGCATATTGCGTTTCTTTACTAACTGCACCTAATCTAGCAGGCTCTACATCCATTCCTAATTGCTGTTTTAAATTCGCATATCCGATTGCAGAACAAATTGCATCTGTATCTGGGTTTTTATGTCCAAAAATTATCGTCTTTGCCATCAATCATTTCTCCTTCTAATAAGCTTTTACCACTATTAGCTTATCAAAATTCATTTAGCTTGAATAGCAATTTAACAAAAATTCATTAGAATAGTCGTAAAGAATAGCCATGGATTTACTTTTTTCACACTTATTTTTATGATGGTATAGAATACTATTTTTAGATACAGTATGAAAACGAAAGGAATATCTTTAATGAAAAAAAAAGCAATTATCATTGGGAGTGGCATTGTTGGTGCTTCTGCTGCTTATTACCTTACCAAAAGCAATTGGGATGTCACCATTGTTGATAGTAAAGAAAAAGGACAAGCGACAGACGCAGCAGCAGGGATCGTTTGCCCGTGGCTGTCCCAACGAAGAAATAAGGCATGGTATGAATTGGTCAAAGCAGGTGCTAGAATGTACCCAAACTTAGTGAAATCGCTTGCTAAGGATGGAGAAAATGAAACTGGGTATCAACAAGTTGGGGCATTACATTTACATCGAGATGAGCAAAAATTAATCGCAATGAAAGAACGAGCAGAAAAACGAAAAGCAGATGCACCCGAAATTGGGGATATAGAGCTATTATCTCCCGAACAAACGAAAGCACAGTTTCCTCTATTAGACGACAGCTACCGTTCTGTATATGTTAGTGGAGCAGCACGTGTTGACGGAAGAAAGCTCCGTGATGCACTTCTTCGAGGAGCACAAAAGCACGGAGCAAAGCTAATCAAAGGAGAAGCAATCTTACAAAACATTGGACAAAGAATTACAGGAGTTACTCTACAGGATGGAGAAGAGATAAAAGCAGATATCGTTATTGCTGCAACAGGTGCTTGGATGCGTGAATTACTTTCTCCTTTAGGAATTTCCTTTCAAGTTGAAGCGCAACGAGCACAAATTTTACACGTACAACTTGCAAACCAAAATGTAGACTTGTCTACTGCACCCGTTGTAAAGCCACCCAATAACCAATATATGCTCACCTTTCCAAACAATCGAATTGTCCTCGGTGCAACATATGAAAATAATGTTGGTTACGATTGGCGGGTAACTGTCGGTGGAATGCATGAAATAATTACAAAAGCGATGGAATTCGCACCACATGTAAAGGATGCGTCAATTGTAGAAGCACGAGTTGGCTTTCGTCCTGTAACGCCAGGACATCTACCAGTTGTTGGGGCTCTCGCTGGTTTTCAAGGATTGCTATTAGCAAATGGACTTGGAGCAACAGGTCTAACGATGGGGCCATTTATTGGTTCTCAGCTAGCAAGTTTAGCAATGAATATACAACCAGAGATTGATTTCTCTCCTTATGATGTACGAAACGCTATCAGAAACCGAGCCTAATCTAATCTGAGGAAGCCACGGAATAGCTTCGCGGGTATGTTTTGTAAAATAGGTAAATAAAGTTCATATTCAATTTTCGTTTTTCTTTCATCCCCACTCATTGTCTAGAATCCCAAAGGTAGGACCTTAATGCATCTGAACGAATCGAGTTTTTAAGAATAAAATAGGTCGGATGAAATCAAAGATAATCTATTGATTCCATCCGACCTTACTTAAAAATCTAGTAACCCGTTCATTTTACAATTAACACAGGGCATTCCACTCTTTTAGCAACTTTGTGACTGACACTACCTAACAAAAACGTTTGTAGGTTATTCCTGCCACGACTCCCTAAAATGACACAATCAACATCATGTTCATTGGCATAAGTTACAATTTTCGGGCCTGGTTCGCCATGTAAAACAGTAACCGTATAGTCTATTTCTCCTTCTTGTAGCACCTCTGTTACAGGTTGCATCCTTTCTTGCCTGTTTTTTTCTACTTGCGTATGATCTGTAGCATGTAGCACATCTGCTTTTGCAGTCTCACCGTCAACCACATATACCACTTCTACTTTAGAAGCAAACTTTTTAGCTATTTCCACAGTATACTCAGCAGACCTCACCGAATGAGAAGATCCGTCTGCTGCTAATAAAATATTTTGAAACAAAGCTTTCACCTCACATATTATTTTTTATAAAAACTTGGCTTATTGCCAAATCTTTATAGCGGAAAAACGCTATCTTTTTTCTTATACTATAAACCCTATAGTATAACGTAGAGAATAACGTACTTTGCTGAACTACAGATTTCGGTTACATACGCTATTTCTTTTAAAAAACTTGGCTATCTGTCAAGTTTTACTTATACTTTAAAGTCTAAAAACATTGTTTTAATGTCCAGATGCGTTAGAAACACCGCCAATTCTCTGCTTTAAATTTCTGCTTGCTTCATTTAAACCTGTGATTTCCACACGAATATCCTGTTGAGCGAATTTGGCTTCTATTTTATCTAATGCGCCTACTGCTGAGTCGTCCCATAAATGGGTTTGTGACAAATCAATTTCTACACATTGAATATTCTCCGTATACGAAAACTTGCTTGGCAAATCACTGACAGAAGCAAAGAAAAGCTGTCCTACCACATAATAGATGCGCTTGTTTTCACCATTTACTCGTTTACTCCGTACAGTAACATGGGAAATTTTCGCCGCAAAGAAAATGGCGCTAAGAACAACACCTGCAAGTACACCTTTAGATAAATCGTGCGTATAAACAACTACAGCTACCGTTGTAAGCATAACGATGGCATCTGTGCGTGGGATTCGATGTATATGCTTGACAGATTTCCAATCAAATGTGCCGACAGATACCATAATCATAACGCCTACTAAAGCGGCCATAGGAATCTGCACTACTAACTCGCCTAACGCAATGATAAGAAACATGAGAAACACACCTGCTACTAGAGCCGACAATCTCCCACGCCCTCCAGACTTCACATTAATAACCGATTGTCCAATCATGGCACAACCTGCCATGCCACCAAAGAAACCCGCAGCAATATTGGCAATACCTTGTCCGCGACTTTCTTTATTTTTATCACTCTCTGTATCTGTCATATCATCTACAATACTTGATGTGAGTAGTGATTCTAATAACCCGACAACAGCTAACGCAAAGGAATAAGGTAAAATGATCATGAATGTTTCCCATGTAAATGGGACAGATGGAATTAAAAATGCAGGTAGCTCTTGCGTTAGTGCTCCCATATCGCCAACTGTACCAACTTGAATATCACCGAAAATAACAAGGGCTGTTACGACCACAATTGCCACTAAAGCTGACGGAACTGCTTTCGTAATTCTTGGTAATAGGTAGATAATCGCTAAAGTTACGCCTACCAACGCGAACATTACCCAGCTTTCACCTTGAAAATGTGGGATTTGCGCTGTGAAAATTAAGATTGCCAACGCATTTACAAAACCAATCATTACTGACCTGGGAACAAATTTCATCACTTTAGCAAGCTTGCAAACCCCAAAAATAATTTGAATAATACCAGTTAAAATGGTTGCTGCTAATAAATAATCTAACCCATACTCAGCAACTAATCCCCCCATTAGAAGAGCCATTGCTCCAGTTGCAGCGGAAATCATACCTGGACGCCCTCCGACAAAAGCAATCACTACTGCGATACAAAAGGATGCATATAATCCAACCATCGGATCAACTCCAGCTATAATAGAAAAAGCAATTGCTTCTGGAATCAATGCTAAGGCAACCACAATTCCAGCTAAAATATCCCCTTTAACGTTACCAAACCACTCCCGCTTCCAATCTTGTACTATCAAATAGTTCTACCTCTTTCTATGAGTATTCTTCAAGCCTCTCCTAGCTTAAATCCGTAATTAACCTTAGCATTATAGCATAAGATTACCTTTCACTAAACACGCAAGAAAGCGGGTACATTTTTACCTATATTTATTTTACTTTGATTTACTTTGATATACTACCTCATTTGTTAAAAGTAATCTTATTAACATATTTACATTAACATAAAGGTTTGGTAAGCTAACTTTATATTTAATACCATTGAACATGAAGATACATTGGGGGATAAATTGTTATGAAAGGAAAGATAGCTGTTTTCGCAGTAATTATTTTTACAATGATTGTACTTATATTATGTTGGTTTTGGTTGCAAGATGTAATTACTGATTATGATTTAGAACGTACTTCTCCTGTAGATGGTGTACATCCGCAAACAACAGAAATGCTTCCATCTCACATCGATTGCAAGCAGTTTTAGAAAAACTTAGTTTATTGCCACATTTTTTATCTATGGGCTACGAACAAGTTGCAGGAGGAAAAAAATACATCGATCAGGACGCCATTTTTCTAATCGATGGTTACTCATCCATTCAAGCCCTACCGCGTACAAAAAATGAGTAGCAAGCATAACACCTTTCCATTTCTTCTTTACTGTTTATACCAACTTAATGCCCGCTGCTCTACATCTTTTACAAAATCATTTTTTCCGCTCATATATTTTTCCATTTGATTTGGGTAGTTTTTTGCCAAAGTCAGTTTTAAGTTTCCATATTCTATAGCTGTCGAGGGGTGATGGATTAAATAATCCCTAAATGCGATATGCCGTTTGATATGCTGGTCTCCTTGTTGAAACATATGTACATGATGCGTCCGCTTGTACTCACCTTTAATAAAGAATCTTCTTCCTTCGATACCATATTCACCTAATGCATGATACCCTAGATTTTCCATTCCTTCTATATACTCACCTACTTACTCAATGGACTTTACTACTGGCATTATATCTATAATTGGTTTAGCAGCTAAATCCGGCACAGCCGTACTACCAATATGATGTATCGTAACTAATTCCGTTTGAAATAACTCTTTTATATATGTTGCTTCTTGTCCAAAAAGTTGCTGCCACTGACTTTGGTATGGAATAACTACTACTTCACGCATGGATTTATCTCCTCTTCCCGTTATTATAATGAGGCTCCTGTGAATGAGAAGCCTCATTTCATATAATACAATACTCTCTTAGGAAAACTGTTGTCGTCTTCCCCTAAAAGAGTGCATTTTCGCAACCAAAAAAACTTATATTGCACGTATGCTACTGTTATTAAACGATTACTAGTCTTCTTTATCAGTAAAATAAGCATCTATAATCCGTTGCCCGATTGTTTGGTTAATTTGATGTTTTCCACTAACAATCCCTGTGTGAGGTACAATAATAGCAAAAGCCATTTCAGGGTCATCATAAGGTGCATAGCCAACAAGCGTGAGATTTTCTGTATCAGCCTTCTTTTCTCCATCGGCATAATAAGCGTTTTGAGCCGTTCCTGTTTTTCCAGCGACTTTATAACCTCGATACTTGGATGTTCCGAAAAAACGAACGGAAGTTCCTTGTGATTCATTGAACACTTGCCTAAATCCTTCTTGAATACGTTCAATATTTGATTTGCTCATATCAATACGATTTAATACTTCTGTCCCCTTGCTTTCATAAACAGAACCTAATTGATCTTCTGTTGGCGACGGATTACGAATTTCCCTTACTAAACGAGGGCGAACACGATTGCCATCATTTGCTATTGTGGATACATATTGCGCTAGCTGTAATGCGGTGAAGTTGTCATACTGCCCAATGGCAAAGTCCATCAATAAACCTGGTTGAAATTGTTTATCGCCAATTACTCCTTTTGGATCCTCAGGATAATCGATACCGGTTCGGCTACCTAAACCAAATTGTTGAAAATAGCTACGCATTTCATCCCATGCTGCTACATCAAATGCAGCACTTTCTCCATTGGGAAATGGATAACGATGTTCCCCTCCCATTTTTAATGCAATATAAAACATATATACGTTTGATGAGCGACGTAGTGCATCAAAATCATTTACTGAACCTAAATCACTATAAGATCCTTTCGGAGCACCAGAGGCAATCTTTATTTTCCTGTCATGAAATACTTGCCCTGGAGAAATAACGCCTGACTCATAACCTGCTAAAACGGTCGCCCCTTTTATAGAAGATCCTGGCAAATGCGCATCATGAATTGCTTTATATGGAGCGTTATTATATTCATTTTTTTCCTTATCATACAATACACCGCTGACAGCGAGTAACTCTCCTGTTTTTGGATTCATAACTACCGCCATCGCATCTGACATGTACTGATGCTGATAAGGATGCTTTTGAATGGTTTTCTGTAACTCTGATTGTAATATTTCATCTACTTTTTTTTGTAAATCCATATCAATGGTTAATATAAGATCTTTCCCAGCTATTCCTTTTACAGCTACTTTTGAACCTATTGTGGTTCCATCTTTCGTCGTAGTGTATTGTACTTGCTCCTTTCTACCTCGTAAAACGTGTTCATAATATTCTTCAATCCCACTAATTCCAACGCGATCATTCCGACTATATCCTCTTGTTAAATAGTATTCCAGTTTTTCTTTTTGCAGTCCCCGTTCTTGAGATGTAATCTTACCAACTAGGCTTTTAAAAGTTTCTTCATATGGGTATTTACGTTCCCAATCTGCAATCGCATTGACGCCAGGTAAATCACTTAAATTTTCAGACACTTTGGCGTACTCTTCGGCAGTTACACCTTCATTCTTAACAATTTGTGGCGTTAATGCGTATGCTTTATCTAATTCCTTTTTAATGGCAATAATTAACCTATCTTGCTCTGACAAGTCATTCATCTCGTGCTTCTTTATTCGTTCTAGGGCAAGATCATATTCTTCTGTATCATCTAATTTCTTTCTTTCTTCATCCGTAAGTCTTTCTATTACATCCTCTTTATGATTCAAGTAATAATACTCTCTTTTCAGTCTTTCATTAATGTCTGCAACATCTTTTACTTCAACTGAAATGAGCTTAGCTAACTTTTCAGCTACCTCTAATCTCTCTTTCGCCTGTGTTCTTTTAGCTGGAGTATAAGTAATGGCATATCGCGGTTCGTTTCCAACAACTAGTTGATGATTTCTATCATATATTTGTCCACGCGGCACTGGCACTTTCGTTGTATCGTTTACCGTGCGATCGATCTCTTTCTGAAATTCTTCGCCCTTCAGAATTTGCACAATACCAAGCTGAAGAATTAAAGCTGCAAACATAATAAACATAATAAAAAATAACAAATTCAATCGAAATGGCAGCTTATCCTTCCGTTCTTTTTTCTTTATTCCCTTACTCATTGCTTTCCCCCTTAATTGAAATACTTTCCTTTAAAAATCCCCTTTCAATTATTTTAAAATTTCCACTTATACGCCTTTTGAATTGATCATATCACGTTACACATACACCATCAACCAATAATTTCCTTTTAGAGACATGTGTTAATTACACGTCTCTAAAATAGTGACTGTTCTTTCATCACTTACACCTTTACTGAGTAACCCAAAAGTAACACTTTTTGCTAATACATAATACAATCATTAACAATTTTGTCGAAAGTACGTTACAAAAAATTCAATATTTCCGTCGTTACAAACAGGGATTTAATTGTATAGTATTAACAGGAGGTCCAAATGTCATAGTAGAATTGGGCTAATTCTGTTTATAAAGTTCCATTTTTGCTTTCATAGTAGGATGCAATCATGCAGGCGAGAGATTAATGTCCACATATCCTTATATTAGAGATATTCTCATTAACTATATTTTGCTCGCATGTTATTTTTGGAAATTATTTTTTTCGCTTGCAACCGAACATAGGTCTTATCGATCACATACATGTATCATGCAAAACTTTCCATACATCTGAAATGATTATAAAATCTATATCTTCATAAACAGAATGCTTTTCATTCATATTGTTCAATAGCGAACATTGTGAGACATACGGAACGTAATAAATTATTTCTTTTTCACATTTGGCTCACTCCATGAGGGGATGTTCAAACAAGATATACATTCCACTAACTATTCGAATGATGAGATTTACTGAAAAAAGCTTAACCCCACAAAAAATGGGAGGAAGGAGAACCTTTATGGACGTTATTATGTTATCGCGAATTCAATTCGCATCTACAACTATTTTCCACTTTATTTTCGTGCCTTTATCCATTGGTTTAGTATTTTTAATTGCACTTATGGAAACATTGTACGTTGTAAAAGGGCAAGAAAAGTACAAAAAAATGGCAAAGTTTTGGGGACACTTATTTCTTATTAACTTTGCTGTCGGAGTCGTTACCGGTATTTTACAGGAGTTCCAATTCGGGATGAACTGGTCTAACTATTCTCGCTTTGTCGGTGACGTATTCGGTGCACCACTCGCAGTTGAAGCACTATTAGCTTTCTTTATGGAATCTACTTTTTTAGGTTTATGGATTTTCGGTTGGAAAAGACTTTCTAAAAAAGTACATCTCCTATGTATTTGGCTCGTGTCCATTGGAACAATTATTTCTGCGTTTTGGATATTAGTCGCTAACTCATTTATGCAATATCCAGTCGGTTATGAAATTAACAATGGTCGCGCCGAAATGAATGACTTCCTAGCATTAATTACGAGCGGTCAAGTATGGGTGGAGTTCCCACATACTGTGTTTGGATCATTAGCCACAGGAGCATTTCTAATTACTGGTGTAAGTGCTTGGAAATTGCTTAAAAAACAAGATACGTATTTCTTTAAAAAATCATTTCATATCGCTTTAGTCGTTGCAATTATTTCTGGTTTAGGTATTGCCTTTACTGGTCATGCTCAATCACAATTCTTAGTAGAAACACAACCAATGAAAATGGCAGCAGCAGAAGGTTTATGGGAAGACAGTGCTGATCCAGCTCCATGGACAGTCTTTGCTAACATTGATACAGAAAATCAAGAAAACTCATTTGAAGTCAATATCCCATATATATTAAGTTATCTTTCCTACAGCGAATTTAGCGGAAGCGTGGAAGGAATGAAATCCATCCAAGCCAAATATGAAGAGTTGTATGGAGAAGGAGACTATATCCCTCCAGTTAAAACAACATTCTGGAGCTTCCGTATTATGACGTTCACAGGCGGATTAATGATCGTATTAGGACTTTATGGTGCTTACTTAATAAAACGTAAAAAGCTAGAACAAAGCAGGAAATATTTAAAAACGATGCTTTGGGCAATTGCTTTACCGTTCATTGGAGGTACAGCCGGCTGGATTATGACAGAAATTGGCAGACAGCCTTGGGTCGTATTTGGAGAAATGCAAACACAAGACGCAGTTTCACCGAACGTAACCGCTGGGCAAGTCCTATTCTCACTCATCTCATTTAGTGCAATCTATTTGATCCTTGCACTTGTGATGGCTTACTTGTTCGTTCGAGTAATCAAAAAAGGCCCTGTTGAAGAAGAAAAAGATGTCAAACTAACAACAGATCCTTTTGGAGAGGAAGGGTATGGTTCCTATGCTAAGTGAGGTATGGTTTATTTTAATCGCTGTATTGTTTGTCGGATTCTTGTTTTTGGAAGGCTTTGACTTTGGTGTTGGCATGGCGATGCGTTTTGTTGCTAAAACGCCAGTTGAACGTCGGGTATTAATTAATACAATTGGCCCTGTTTGGGACGGAAATGAAGTTTGGCTAATTACAGCAGGTGGGGCGATGTTTGCTGCGTTCCCAAATTGGTATGCCACTTTGTTCAGTGGCTTATACATGCCACTAGTAATCATGCTTCTTTTGCTCATAGGGCGGGGAGTAGCATTTGAGTTTAGAAGTAAACTAGATAATCCTAAATGGCGGGACACTTGGGATTGGACAATCTTTATTAGTAGCCTATTGAACCCATTATTATGGGGAGTTGTGTTCGCCGCATTGATGGCAGGCTTACCAATTGATAGTGAGATGAATATTTACGCTTCTGTCTTTGATTACATCACACCGTATACGTTAATTGGTGGAATTGCAATTACATTGCTCTGCTTTTTACACGGGCTATTCTTTATCACGTTGAAAACTACAGGTGACCTACAAAGTAGAGCTCGTGAAACTGCCAAAAAAATTGTTTACGGTGTTGGTATAGCTTTAATTACCTTTGTGGTTGCATCTTATTTCTACACAGATATTTTCGAGGTGAGAGGTGCCATATTAATTCCCATTTTCGCGCTTATTGTATTGGCAGTTGTTTTAGCTGGAAGTTTTGCTAAGAAAAGTCGTGATGGCTGGGCATTTACAATGACCGGATTAACTATCGCGCTCACGGTAACGTCTGTATTCGTCGGTTTATTCCCACGTGTAATGGTAAGTAGCTTAAATCATGCTTTTGACTTAACGATTCACAATGCAGCTTCAGGAGACTATTCGTTAAAAGTCATGACCATTGTAGCCGTCACTTTATTACCTTTTGTACTTGGTTATCAAATCTGGAGTTATTATGTATTCCGTAAACGTATTAAAGAAGAGGAGCATTTAGAATACTAATGAAGAAAATGATGCGTAATCATTTACTAACGTACAAAGGGGTAAGACCGACACTTGCCATTGTTATTTCCATTACAATCGTGGAAGCAATAGCCATCATTCTGCAAGCAAAATGGTTAGCAGAATGGCTATTTCGCTTATTTAACGGCGAATTATTTCAAGAAACATGGAAGCTAGGCGTTTTTTTTCTTATTGCCTTTGTTACAAGGTATCTTATGGGTACATTAAAGAAAAAAATAACCTTCCAGTTTGCTGAAAAAACAAGAGTGGAAAAAAGAAAACAATTATTGGCCAAGCTTTTTGCGCTTGGCCCTAGCTACACGAATAAACATGGTACAGCCAAGTTAGTTAATTTAGCCATGGAAGGCGCAAACCAACAACGTACTTATTTAGAATTAATTATTCCCAAGATGATTGCTGCATGTATTATTCCACCAATAGTACTCATTTACGTTTTCTTTCAGGATAAACTGTCAAGTATCATTTTACTCTTAACCGTTCCTATCATTATTGCATTTATGATTTTATTGGGATTAGCTGCGAATAAGAAAATGGAGCGTCAATGGCATTCCTATCATTTATTATCCAACCATTTTATTGATTCTTTACGGGGGTTAGAAACATTAAAGTTTTTAGGTAAAAGTAAATCACATGGAGATACAATTGAAAAAGTGAGTGACGAATACCGAAAATCCACTATATCAACATTACGAATTGCTTTTCTTTCATCTTTTGCACTTGACTTTTTTACGATGTTATCGGTTGCCTCTGTTGCTGTAGGACTAGGATTACGTCTCATTGAAGGAAACCTATTATTAGATATTGCATTAGTCGTATTAATTTTAGCTCCAGAGTTTTTTCTTCCTATAAAAGAAGTTGGAGCAGACTACCATGCAACATTAAATGGACAAGAAGCAGCCAAAGCAATTGATCGGATTTTAGCAGAGCCTGTTCATGAAAATCATTCATTTATTACCAACTCCATTGCATGGTCAGCTAACAGTACCTTAAAGCTTTCTTCTGTTAGTCATTCCCATGACGATAACGGCTTACAAGCTCTATCTACCATTTCCATGCAAGTAAAAGGTTTTGAAAATATTGGTATTGTTGGTGCAAGCGGTGCAGGAAAGTCGACTTTAATTGATATATTAGGTGGATTTTTAACACCTGATCAAGGGAGTTTTCGCGTCAATCAGCAAATTTTAGATAGCTTAAATACAGAAGCTTGGCAGCGTCAAATCACATACATTCCACAACGCCCATATATTTTTAGTCAGTCGGTTGCAGATAATATTCGATTTTATGAACCAAATGCATCGGATGAAGATGTGTGGCAAGCTGTTCAAGATGCAGAATTGGATAAATTAATCCATACCTTTCCAAATGGTATAGAACAAGAAATTGGTACTGGCGCACGTGCAATTAGCGGCGGTCAAGAACAACGTGTCGCTTTGGCTCGAGCTTTTCTTGGTAATCGTCCTATCCTGTTATTAGATGAGCCGACTGCCCATTTGGATATTGAAACGGAATACGAATTGAAACAAACGATGACAACATTGTTTAAAGATAAATTAGTCTTTTTTGCAACGCATCGGCTGCATTGGATGGAGCAAATGGATAAAATTATTGTGTTAAAAGATGGTGTCATCGTAGAAGTGGGGACACCACATGAATTATTGCTTCGTCGCGGAGAATACTATGACCTCGTGCTATCACAATTGGAGGGAGTACAATGAAAGCATGGATTATTCCATATGTAAAAATGCATTACAAAGGGCTAGCAGCCAGCATTATTATCGGTTTATTAGCTTTAGCCTGTGGTGCAGCGCTTATGTTTACATCTGGGTACTTAATTTCCAAATCCGCCTTAAGACCTGAAAATATTTTAATGGTCTATATTCCCGTTGTTTCAGTGCGAGCCTTTGGTATTTTTCGAGCGGTATTTCACTATCTTTCTCGATTAGCGAGCCATGATACGATTCTGCGCGTACTAGCAAATATGCGTAGCAGATTGTATCAGACTTTAGAGCCACAAGCAGCTTTTATTCGTTCTCGTTTCCAGACTGGTAGGATACTAGGCGTATTATCAGATGATATCGACCATTTGCAAGATTTATTTATTCGTACGATTTTACCGAGTATCACTGCACTTGGTATGTACGGCATCGCTATTGCTTGTCTAGGCTGGTTTGATATGGTATTTGCTTCACTTATGGCAATATATCTCTTTTGTATCGTTGTGTTCATTCCGTTGTTTTCTTTGTGGTCTAGTCGAAAACGTACAGCATTAATAAAACAGGGGCGCTATGATCAATATCATATATTAACAGATGGATTACTTGGCATTAAAGATTGGATGATTGCTGGAAAACCAGATGAATTTACGAAGCATGATGCAAAAAAAGATCAAGCTGTTGCCATTGTTGAGCGACGCGTTAAAAGTGAGCAACGAATTCGCGACTTATTCCTTCAGCTCATCATTGGTGCGATGGTGATTTCCATGGTGTACTGGTCAAGTTCGATGGTAGCTGAAGGAAACATGCACGTGACATTAATTGCTGCTTTCGTTTTAGTTACATTGGCTATTGCAGAAGCTTTTTTGCCCGTATCCGAAGCCTTAGAACAAATTCCAGAATACACAGAATCGCTTTCAAGATTAGAAACGCTCGAAGAAACAGATCAAGAAAAGGTTGCTACTAAGTCACACATATCTTTACCAGAAGCATCTGATTCTGTAGATATTCAGCTTGATCATGTTGCCTTTCAATATCCGGGTTTTGCCAAACAAATTTTAAAAGATGCTTCCATTTCGATACCTCAAGGAAAGAAATTAGCTTTGTTGGGAAAAAGTGGTGCTGGAAAATCAAGTATCATCCAACTAATTTGTGGTTCTTATGCACCGACAAAAGGAAATGTTACACTTAACGGCATCGATGCAACAGCTTACGGCGATTCTCTATTTGAAATCGTATCGATTTTAAATCAACGACCTCATTTATTTAACACGACGATCGCCAATAACCTACGACTCGGCAACCAAAAAGCAACAGACCAAGAAATTGTAGAAGCTGCTAAAAAGGTACAGCTCCATGATTATATTATGAGCCTGCCAAAAGGTTATAACACGATGATGGAAGAATCAGGACAAATCTTTAGTGGCGGTCAACAACAACGAGTAGCATTAGCAAGAATATTATTAAAAGGCTCTCCTGTCGTTATTCTCGATGAGCCGACAGTCGGCTTAGATTCAAAAACAGAAGCTGACTTGTTAAAAACCATTTTTTTAACGCTTGATGATAAAACCGTTATTTGGATTACACATCATTTAGCTGGTATGCAGCGTATGGATGAAGTTGTCTTTTTAGAAAACGGCTATATTGAAATGCAAGGTTCGCACCAAGAACTACTAAGCACTTCACAGCGATATCAAGATTTATACTATTTAGACGTCCCACCATCAATTCGTAAAATGGTGCAAGTTTAGTTTAGAAGGTTTCAGTTATAAATAATAACTGAAGCCTTTTTTAGTTTTAAAAAACGATAGCTTTTGCATAGATACTTAGCAATAGCTATCGTTTTGGCTTAATTTTGCATGAAATAACTCACCTACAAGTGCTGTTCATATTAGATGGCGGCTGTCCCAATACGAGCCATAAAGGTTTCTAATACAAGTAACTGCTTTTTATTTCAAAGTCGATAGCACTTTCTCCACTGCTTGCGCTGAAATCGCGTTTGCAAATGATTGTCTTTCACGAACTGCTTTACCAAAATGATATTGCTCTGCTTTTGTTGTCTGTTTGACTTCAGCAATATTATCCGGAGTGAGGCCTGCACCAGGCATAATGATAGGTCCTCCTGTTTCATAAGAATACTGAACTAAATGAGCGAGCTGTTCTTTTCCTGCTTCACAGCTTTGCTTTCCACCAGATGTTAGAATACGTTTTACATGATCTTTATACTTTACTAACGTTTTGTATGCTGCATACATATCCTTCACTTCATCAAAAGCACGATGAAACGTAATATCTACTCCCGGAAAGCGTTCAATGAGATCATGAAGCATTTGTTCGTTAATTGTAAGATCCTCATTTAGTGCGCCAAATACAATCTGATTACATTGCAAGCTCTCCAGTGCCTTTATATCTTCACAAATAACTGCAAATTCCTCTTCTTGATAATAGAAATCATGGCTATGTGGCCGTATCATGACTTGAACAGGTATGTGCACACTTCGTAAGACTGTTTTTATCATTCCAAAGCTTGGTGTCAAACCACCCTCCTGTATAGCTGAAACAAGCTCTAATCGATCTGCTCCTAGCTTTTCAGCTTGCAATGCATCGTGTTTATTCTGTACAATCAATTCCAATTGCATTTCGTTTCCCCAACTCCTTTTCTACCAATTTGGTTAATAATCGGACTCCAAAACCAGTAGCCCCTTCGACATGATAGCCATACACCTTCCAAGGTCGCACCGTATTTGCCATATCAATATGTACCCATTTCATATGTCGCTTTATAAATTGTTGCAAAAAAATGGCTGCCGTAATCGAACCACCATATTTAGAAGCACTCCTATTATTTAAGTCTGCATAATCACTGTGCAAATATGCTTTATAATCTTCAATTAATGGCATAGGCCATACATGATCCCCAGTTTCTTCGCCAATTTCTTTATATGTCCACAAATCCTTCTCGTTATTAGTAAAAACACCAGCTGTTTTTAACCCTAAGGCTTGACCAATAGAGCCTGTGAGTGTAGCAATATCAATAATAGTTTCCGCTCCTACGTCTTGAGCGTATAAAATACCATCGGCTAAAATTAGTCTACCTTCTGCATCCGTGTTACCTACTTCCACATGCATTCCATTTGCATAAGAAATTACATCTGCCGGCAAGTATGCATTTTTCCCTACTACATTTTCTACTAATGGAATAACTGCGGTAACGTATACAGAGCTATTCAGATCAGATAAAAGCTTCATCGCACCTACGACAGCCGCTGAGCCCCCCATATCCATTTTCATTTCCCAAAGTCCAGTCCCTGTTTTTACATTAACACCTCCTGCATCAAAGGTCACTCCTTTACCGACAAGCGCTACATGCTTTCCTACTGTATTTTTTAATGTAAGAACGACCATTTTAGGAGGATGAACACTTCCCTTTCCGACCGTTTTAACAGCTTCTAAACCATGTTTCGTAAGATCAGCTGTATCCAAAATAGCCACGTCTACATCTGTATCTCTAAAAATTTCTACTATTTTGCTTGCATAAGCTTCTGGCGTCAGTTTACTAGGAGGCTCATTACATAAGTCTCTAGCTAAACATACAGCATCACTTTTAGTTTTGGCCAATGCAACATATGCGCCATAAGATGAATAATTATATTCTAGCACATAGTCCATCTCTAAACGATTACGCTTATAGTACTGAAATCGATAACCAGCCAGATACCAACCTTCCATAAGAGCGGTAACATAACTTGCAACATTGCTTCCCTCCATTACAAGTTCCAATCCTTTAAACAAGCCGTTAAAATTGATAGTAACTGTCTGAGACAAAAATTCTTTGTCCACCTTCTTTCGTAATTCTCCACCAAGATGTCGGATATTTTCCATATTTTCACTCACCGGACAGATACAAACCAATAAATAGATCGTTGTTTCCGTATAAAATAATTTCATCTCCCCAAAAGATGCTTTTTTAACAAATGAATGACTTAAAAGCGGACTAGGCTCTAAAGGACAAACATGAATTTCCATTTTCTAACCTCCCAGTACAAGTAGAAATTATTAAAAAAACTTGGCTTATTACCGAATTTTTATGGCAATAGCTTTAGGTTTACTTATACTTAGAATATAGAATTTTACTCCCTCATAGTACAAAAAAAGACGACCCAGTAGCGTCATGCACATAAGCCGTCTTTTATTTTCCTATATTTCTTAATAGTTCTTAACATCTATCTCTTATTTTTCACTGCTAGAGCAATCGAACCTTTAACTGCTTGTTCATCATCAAGTTTCGGTGGAACAATTAATTCATCTACATCGTTCACTTCCAAATAGTCGTTTAACAACTTCATAAACTGCTCGCGAACCATTGCATAAAGCCTTTCCTGTTTCAATACTCCGCCACCAATAACCATTTTCTCCGGGGAGAGAATAACATAGATATTCATTAGCCCTTGCGCTAAATAATACGCTTCTATCTCCCATACCTCATCAAGATGTGTAAGTAAATTTGCTTTTCTACCATATCGTTTTTCAATCGCCGTCCCAGAAGCAAGCCCTTCCAAGCATGACCTATGACTCGGACAACTACCTACAAAAGTGTCGTTTGGGTGTTGCTTTAGTAACATATGTCCCATTTCTGGATGATTTTTTCCTTGAAACACTTTCCCTTCCCCAACAAATCCTGCTCCAATTCCAGTTCCTACCGTCATGTATAAACAGCTCTCCGCATGCTTACCAGCACCGTAGTAATACTCACCCAGACAAGCTGTATTCACATCCGTATCCAAATATACAGGAATATTGTATTCGCTTTGCAATTTTTCAAGAAGCGGATAGTAACGCCATTTTGTTTTCGGGGTATTTAAAATGGAGCCATATGTTTTGCTGTTCTTATTCAAATCAACAGGCCCAAACGTACCTACACCCAGCGCTTCCATCTCAAATGAAGAAAAGAACTGTTTTGCTGAAGCTAGTGTATCCTCTGGAGAAACAGTTGGAAAGCTCGTCTTTTGAAGAATGTTTCCATTTTCATCGCCAACCGCACAAACGAATTTTGTACCACCTGCTTCAATTGCTCCAATTAACATAAACATCTACCTCCTATAAGCGGGGAAAATCAACATTTTTTTCTTAATTTTATCTCCATTTCATGTCTAAATATCCATAACTCGACGTACATCCCATTTTTTCACATCAAGCTTTATTTCACCGTCCGCTGTAAACAGAACATTCTCTTCGTTCTCATCGTCAAATACCCGAGAAGTAAACACTTCCTCTCCTTGATTTAGAAAAATTTCTATAGAGGACGTATCTTTTAAAATAAGTATGTCGCTTAGGGTATCTAATTTGCAGTGTCTGCTTTCCATAGTCTGATAACTTGTAAAGCTTTTTCGTTTAAAAGTGAAAACTTTTAATAACGAATCATATATAATTTGAGACCCAGCTATTTGTATATTTAAACAGGATTGCTTCATATCTTCCACAGTTAAATATACAGCAAATGCCTTGTCAACGCATAATGATAACAATTGTTGCGCATTTAATACAACTTCATTAAAACGAACTTCGTTTTCCAGTAACTGCTGAAACTCTTTCACAGGATATTGTAGCAATGTTCCATTTTTCCAATCCAATTGACGCGGAACGGTCAAAGCATGGACCCACCCATTATTTGCTGTAGGAAGCTGGGAAGACCCTTCCTCGGCATTTCCCATCCACCCAATCAATATCCTTCTCCCCTCCTGATCTTGCATCGTCTGAGGGGCATAAAAATCAAAACCTCGATCCAATTCCACAAAAGCATCATGCTCAAAAGACATCGTTTTTTTCTCTATCTCCCCAGCAAAATAACCAGATTGATAAATATTTTGATATTGAAAGCCTTGTGCAGGTATTCCTTGTGGGCAAACGAGCAGAATATCTTTATTTCCTAATCGAAACAAATCAGGGCATTCCCACATATAACCGAAGTGATCTAACCCTTGATGTCCGTTTCCAGTTAACGTTCCTGCAAATGTCCAATTCCATAAATCAGCAGAACGATATAACACAACCTCTCCATTTTTCTCCTCTGTTTGTGCACCAAGCACCATCCACCAGGCTTCATTCATATAGAATACTTTTGGATCACGAAAATGAGCAGTGTAACCGTCTGGAACTTGAATAATTGGTCCCTTTTTTTCAAAATGGATTCCATCATTCGATATTGCCAAACACTGATAAGATTGCCGATTTCCTTCATTATCCCTCACATTCCCCGTATAAAAAACGTACAGTCGATTCTGGTATACAACAGCACTTCCAGAATAACATCCATTTTGGTCATACCATTGATCAGGGAGTAAAACAACAGGTGCTTCTTGCCAATGAATAAGGTCTTTAGATATAGAATGCCCCCAACATTTCACACCATGCTCAACAGCAAAAGGATTCCACTGATAAAAAATATGATATTTTCCTTTAAAAAAGACAAAACCGTTTGGATCATTTAATAGTCCTACTGGAGGCATTAAATGGTAATGCAAACGATAGGGATCTCTTGCTATTAAAGGTTGGTTTTTCTCCATTTGTTTACATACCATATCTTTTGTTACGTTATTATTCATATTCTAAACTCCTAAACTTATATATGATACAATGAAACTTCAATCTATAAGTGCTCCCCTTCAAAATTAGAGTAAAGCAGGAATCACTTATTTTAATTTTGATAGCCTTTATCCATTGTCTTTCAATTGCTTATCGGAAAATCCAAATAACCAAGTTAGCGCAAATGCTACTCCAACTGCAATGATATTAACAAGTAAATAGGATAAAATTTGCCCATCCAAATACAATAATGTACCTGGAATTACGGTAATAGCCATTCCAGTCCCTTTTAATCCTAATAGCATAGCGGAAAAACCTCCTACGCCACCACCAATTAACCCCATAATAAATGGTTTTACATAGCGTAAATTCACCCCAAATATAGCTGGTTCCGTTATACCTAAGAAGGCAGATAATGAAGATGGAAAAGCTAAAGCTTTCAATTTCTTTGATTTTGTTTTTAAACCAACTGCAAGTGCTGCACCACCTTGCGCAGCAATAGAAGCGGTAATAATGGCATTAAATGGATTACTTCCTACATCCTCTAACAGTTTTATTTCTAAAAGATTAAAAATATGGTGAACACCCGTAATGACAATAATTTGGTGCAAAAAACCGATAAGCAAACCAGCTAACCCAAATGGTAAATTTAAAACAGCAAGTGTACCATCTAAAATATAATTTTCTACCACATGGAAAATGGGTCCAATGATAAACAGAGCTGCACCTATCATTATAAGTAACGTTAAAAACGGCGTTATAATTAAATCCAATGCTTCCGGCACACGCTTACGAATTGCACGCTCCAATTTAGCTCCAATAATTCCAGCAATAAACGCTGGAAGTACCGATCCTTGATAACCTACTACAGGTATAAAGCCAAAAAACAGTAATGGTTCAGCACCTTCTGCAACTCCCCAAGCATTTGGTAACGAGGGGCTAACAAGCATTAGTCCAAGTACAATTCCTATAATCGGTGTACCGCCAAATACACGAAACGTGGACCAAGCAACGAGTGCTGGTAAAAAGATAAAAGCCGTGTCCGTTAATATTTGCGTAAACAAGATAAAATTATTGGGAATATCTGCTGGAACGAATCCGAATAAAGCTAAAATTTTCTCCTGCATAAGTAACCCACGTAGCCCCATAAATAAACCTGTTGCTACAAGTACTGGAATAATGGGTACAAACACGTCTCCTAATGTACGAATTGCACGTTGTAACTTATTTCCGCTCTTGCTAGCTTTCTTCGTTTGCTCCTGTTTATTAATCGTAGAAACATGAAGCATCTCTACTTCTTCATAAATTTGATTTACTGTACCAGTTCCAAAAATAATTTGAAACTGTCCAGAATGAAAAAATGCCCCTTTCACTTTTGGTATGGTTTCCACCTGTTCACGGTCAACTTTGTCCTCATCCATCACCAGTAAACGTAACCTAGTTGCACAATGTGCGATCGATGAAATATTCTCTTTCCCACCAACAGCTTCCAACAGTGCTTCAGCTATTTGTTTGTTATCTAACATTTTATCCCTCCTAATTTTGTGGTATCGATCCCACAAAGCAGATATAATATTGCAACGCTTCACCTTCGCATAAGTGAAATTTTCAATAGAATAACTTGACCTTGGGGCAAATCTTATGGCGGAAAAACGCCCTAGTTTTTCCGCTATACCCCTAAAGTTTCTATACTTTCCTATAGTGGAACAAACGAATATTGACTATTCCCTCTCTATTCTTAAAGAGGGATTTAAAGATAAAACGGTGCATGATTCCATTGTGGGATCGATACCACACCGCATAAAAATAGGTGAAATCGATTTCACCTTTATCATACACTATCTCTAGATAGAAGTCTATAGTCTAATACAAATTTCTTTTGATAATCTTCACCTTGAATAAAAGCTAGTAGCTGTTTAGCCGCTTCTTCTCCTGCTGTTTCGTTTTTGTAATCCACTGTCGTCAAAGGCGGATCGACATATTGAGATAGTTCAGAAGCACCAATGCCTGCAATGGCAATATCTTTAGGTATCTCCATACCAATCCGTTTTACATAACTCATCGCCCCGATTGCAAGTCTGTCTGTAACAGCAAAAATCGCTGTTGGTCGCTGTTTGGAATCCTCTATAATTTTCTTCATCGCTTTACAACCAGAATCAATATCAAACACACCTTTTTGCACCCAAGCTTCTTCAATAGGCAAGTCGTGGGATTTCATTTCATCGTAAAAACCTTTTTTACGAAAACAGCCTACAGCCTGATCTGTTTCATCCACGCCAATAAATCCAATTTGTGTATGTCCTTTATCAACTAAAAAAGCTGTCACGTCTCTGGCAACATGATAATCATCATACGTCACGCATATCACATTTTCTGCTTCCTGACCTACCATTACAAATGGAAGGTTCATGCTTTTTATTTTTTGCGTGAGCTCTGGTTCTGTGTTAGTCGCTATTAATACAATACCATCTACTTGTCTAACAAGGAGATCCAAATATTCAAGTTCCTTCTCCTTATCATGATCCGTATTCGCAAGTAAGATTTGGTATCCGTGCTTAGATAATTCCCTTCCCAGACCTGTTACAACTCTGCTTGGCGTTTCCGTTTGTATGGTTGGTAAAATAACTCCAATTACTTTTGTTTGCTTTGTTCGCAAAGATTTAGCATACCCGCTCGGTACATAACCCGTTTCCTCAATTACTTTTTCTACTCTTTTTCTAGCCTCTTCACTCACATAGCCTGAATTATTTAGCACACGAGAAACCGTTGACCTTGACACATTTGCCATTGTTGCAATATCCTTAATCGTTACCAAATAGCTATCCTCCCTACAGCAGTTCTGTTTACATTGTTTTTAATCTTTATGGCTTTAGAAAAACACTACTTTTCTTTCCTGTAGTGTAAAAAAATATCCGCACCTTCTTTAACGATAGACGTTACCACTTTCAATAAAATACCATTTCCCCTGACTTCTTCCGACTACTCCACTTAGTTGCCAGCCTTCCTCACATAAATCTGTTATTTTCTTTGGTACGGACAATGGTCCAATTACCTTATTCCCACCAAACATTGGTTGTAGCCACAGCTTCCCGCTTTCAATGTGGTCAATATAAAAGTACCCTTCCTCTTCTTCTTCATACATTACTTGTGGTGATTTTTTTGTTTCCTCGTAAATAAGATCGGATACTTTTTCAACGGTAGGCAAATTACTCGCCTCTGAGAAATATTCTTTCAGTTCTGCATAAACAGCTTGATGAATATATTGATTATCATATAACCATTTGACTAACTTTTTCATAACACGAACTGCTTTTTTCATAAAATCTTCGCTACTCATCACTTTACGGATAATAAAGTAATCTAAAAACTCGCCAAAAACTTTACTTGACAATTGTTCTGCTCCAAATATACGCGTAAAGCTTTCCATATCCTCTTCTATCTCTTTCTCCCAACACTCCAAATTCGCATCATCTAAATAGTTATGCGCGTAATCATTTAAGTAGATTCTAAATAACGACACCACACTTTCATAATCACGAAATGTTTTCGGTTTTAACCGTTGTTTCTGTTCATTTAAGAATTCTTCCAAAATAGCATTAATAGAAATCATTTTTAGCCTCCTAATTTTAATGACATACCTTTGTCAGCCTTATGTTCTCCCCCTCGTCAAGTGGTTGTAAAACACCTATACAAAAGATTTTACAGGAAAATAGCTTGCTGGTAAAACATACAACAAAAAACCTCTTTAACAAAAGGTTGTCCATCTATAAAGAAGAGAAAACAAACGTTGAAACTACATTTTGGATGGATGCTGGATTACTGCAAAGGTTAACAGTAGAATCTGCCATTTTAGGAATATATATTATGAGGGCGTTAATTAATAAGTAGAAGACAATTAACATAGCAGTCATTGTGTCAAAAATTTTAAATTCTAGCAACCGGAAAAATATTCCCCCCTGTATGCTACTTTAAATCAGCCTCTAGTTCTATTGTTACATTTCCTTGTATAGCTCTTGAGATCATACAGCTTTTCTCCGCTTTTTCAACAAGCTTTTGCAGCTGAATTCTTTGTTCTTCGGTCGCTTCTACCTTTAGGGTAACCTTTGGTCGGTGAACAATTTTTTGATATGTAAATACACCTCGTGTAACATCAACAATTCCTTCTGAGTCTAAGCTCATTTCTTCTAAAGGAAGCCGCAGCACGTTCAATCATGGCCGCAAGTGTAATAAGGTAACAAGTTGCCGCTGCCCCTAACAGCATCTCATCTGGATTCGTCCCAATACCCGGCCCATCCATTTCCGGGGGGATAGATACGTTAGTCCGTAAATTTCCTGATGCAATATAACCGCTAGAATTTCTTCCACCAGGCCACGTTGCAGTTAAATGAAAACGATGTTCTGCCATTTTTATCACCTCCATTAAAGAATAACAGAATACCCAAATACCTAAACTGGCTACCTCAGAATCTTTAAAGCTGAATCCATCGTTTCACTTATACTATAAAGCCTAATATTTGCGTTGTCTATAGACAAAAATAAGAACAAAAGGATCGAATTGGTATCATTCGATTTTACAAATCATGCTTTGTTATTCTCGCTCATAAAAATGGAAGTGGTTATATTTTTACTGTTTAAATATTCTTTGATCTATATATAAGCTAGAGACATTTTTAAAGCACTTTTTCCTTCCTATACCTATAGTCCATTGCCTCTAAAAAAATGGAAAAACCCTAAAAATAATAGCTCATTTCATGATATAATGAATGGGCATTTATAAATGAAGTAATAAAAGGGGAGAGGAATTTGGCATTAACAGATCACGAAAAACTACTCGTAAGCTCAGAATTGAACCGAAAAGGTAAAAACATGCTTTTAGCGTATGTATTACTTATCTTCTTAGGTACCTTAGGTATACATCGATTCTACCTTGACAAAAAAGGGACTGCTATTACGCAACTTATACTCAGTGTTGTAGGTGGGCTTACAGCAATCATTCTTATTGGGTTTATCCCTCTTATTATCGTGGGCATATGGCTTTTCATCGATCTATTCTTAGTTCCAGGTATGGTCGAAAAAGAAAATGAACGTATTGAGCAAGAAATCATTCGAAATTTACGTTAAATGATGTCATTCATTTACATTTCATAAAACTTGGCTATCGCCAAAATCTTTATGACAATAAAGCGTCAAAACTCTAAAAAATTCATGCTTTCCTATAGTTAAATAAAGGTGAACGGCAATCCAAGCCGTCTCCTTTATTTTTCTTTTACCCGACTCTCTTTGAAACTTTGAAAAAACATCTTTATCTCCAAATCTTTTCAGCTTGAATAGAAACTCGCCTGTACGTGCAATGCCTATTCTAAAAGATGAGTTTTTGCAAGTACAATCCATGATGACCTACAATACGGTAAACACTACAACCTTAAAAATTACTATAGAGTAAACAAAGCCACCCGCATTAAAACTACGGATGGCTTTATTCCTTTATTTATCACCATTTATTAACGCTGTTCTTTCTTAGAAACTTAGTTTTGGGTTTGATAGCTTTTATTTGCTACCTTATGATTGGCAACAATTAGATAGGTTTCTTCAATTGGATTATTTTCCATAAAGCTTGTTAATATTTCAAAAACACCTTTTTGTATTCTCCCCTGAGCCTCTACAGTCATACCTGAATAATGAACAGTAAGACCTGTTTGTTCAAGAGAACGCCAAGGATGGTTCTTTGGTGCCGGTTGTGGATACCAAACGTCACCACCATAACGAACCTTACCACGATTAACTGCCTCTGCAATAGCATTTCGTTCTACAATTCCACCTCTAGCGCAATTCACAAGTACAGCACTATCTTTCAAGTTACAAATGACGTCTTTATCAAATTTATTTTTCGTATCCTTTGTTAACGGTGATTGAATAATAATTACATCAGATGTTTTTACTAAAATATCAAAATCAACATATTTAATTCCTAGCTTCTCTTCTATATCTTCTTTACGATAAGGATCATTATATTGTAAATGTACCTCAAATGGCTTTAATCTCTCTGCCGTTAATTGGCCAATACGACCAAATCCAAAAATACCAATTGTTTTACCAAACATGTCATGTGCTTTAGCACCTACTTTAGGTAAATCCCACTCTCCTTCTTCAGCTTGTCTATGTCCTTCTTCATAATTTCTTAGTAGCAACAGTGCTTCCATAACGTTTTGCTCCGCTACACTTACATTATTACTCCCAGGTATTGCGGCTACTGTAATCCCTTTGTCTATAGCAGCATCAAGATCGACATGGTCTGATCCAATTCCAGCAGTAATAGCTAGCTTTAAGTTTTTCGCTTTATTTGCCCTTTCTTTCGTAATATAAGCTGGAAGAAATGGTGATGAAATGACTACATCCACATCTTCAATGTAATCGTCCACTTCTTTATCACTGGTAACAATCGTTAATTTATGCTCTGTATTCTTTAGGAATTCATCTAGCCCCAATGTCTTTTCTTTGGATAATAATTGTGTAGCAGTTGTAGCTTCTGGAAAAAGTGCTAGGATCTTCATGTGTAACTCCCCCTCGTATATATTGTATAATTTGATCCATATGTTAGATTTACCACTTTTTTACTTTTATTAAACATTTTCATTCAAATGTACCATTCCATACTACTCTACTCACTATTTTCCTTCTACATACTTTAGGAAATCTCAATAAAGAACAGAAAAAAATCTTTAAATTGTATATGTTTTTTATAAAAAAATGTAATTATATGTAAAAATATAAGTATATATAACTATTTAATAATAAAAAACAGTTCTATTTACCTAAAAAAAGTGGTTGACTCACCTTTTTATTCCATTGTATATTAATTTTGAACAATAAAAAGATAAAGAAAGAGGTGAAATGAAGCTATAATGTGAAGTGTTATACAACATGATATTAACTTTTGGAATCGTTTAACTGGCAGGAATTTTTTAATCAGATGGGTTGATTTGGCTTGACCTCTCCTCTCCTTTCAAATGCAAGCATCCAAAGGTTAAATAACAAATGGAGGTGAAATAAAAATATTTTTTCTGAATAATGATACAAAACCAACTTTCATTGAACTAAAACGGTAATTAATTTCAGCACCTAAATTCAAGCACAAATAATTTGTGAAATTTATCACAATATAACTATGGGTTTGAAAGGTAAAAACCCCTGTAAGCCGAACGTTTGTTAGTAAATGATCGCTGCTACTAAACTAACATTTTACATCAATTCAAGAAACACTGAACTTAGAAAGGAGCGTTTTTTATGAAGAAAAAAATACTATCATGTTTAATGATTCTAGTTGTTCTATTTACTGTCTTTATACCCCAAAGCGCATTTGCAGAATCAAAAGAGAGTTTGCGGAACGTGACTTTTTCCAATTGGATAAGGACATTAGGTTCTCAATACCCACTGCTTCAAGCTTATGGATTAGTAATTTTAAAGCAGCCAGATCTAAACGTCAAAAACATGAGTAGCTTATCAAATAACCAGTATATAGCAAGGAATAACGTTCGTGAATGGCTAGATGAATACAGTTCAAAACTCATTTACATTAATGAAAATATGAATGGATTAACACAAAGAGTCGATTATTACTACGACCGCCTTTATGATTTATCGGAACAAATAGATAGTAATGAACAGGCTAAAAATTCCTTTTTAAGTCGATATAACCGACTACAGAGAGTCATGGATGATGTACAATACAAAATGGAAAGAACCTCCATGAATTTACAAGCTTATCATGACCTATTAGAAGAAGATAGCAACAATTTTTCCAAAAAAGCAGATCAAGCAATTGCTTCATTGAACGGCGGAGATGGCAAAGCAACAACAATAAGATCAGCTATCAAAGCAAATATGGAAGATATTCAAAATGAACTAGTAAAAATACTCAATAACCCGGACGAAGTATATGACTTCTCTTTTAAACTAGGTACAGAGATTTACAACACGGTGAAAACGGGAGCGGAAACCAAAACGGTAGATGTAGCGTCTATTGAAGCTTTAGGAAAAACATTAATGAGTTCCGAAGATCTGGATACAAAAGAATCTTATTCTACTATTCGCCAAAAACATAAAACCGTTACTTCATTAATGAAACAGCTATCGGAAATTGAACATCAAGCAACAGAGGTTACCATTACAGAAGATCAACTATTTGGATTTTCTTCCATGGTTGAACGCCAAATCACTATCTTTAATTATATAGTAAATGAATTTACTGAACTAAATCATATTATGGGCAATTTAAAAGAAGATATTATAGAAGGCAACATTACTCCATCTGAAATAAAGCGACAACTTAGATATTACAAAGATATAATGGATGAAATAGATAAGCAAACAGGACAATTTGAAGAATTTACTACATCAGTTAAATACTAATCATTTTGTGTTAGGAGGGAATACGAATGGCAAAAAAATTTTTAAAACCTATTTTACAAGTAGCAGTGGCAGCAACATTAATATTTAGTAGCGTTGCTCCTTCCTACGCTTCTGCTAGTGTAGCTGAAAATAATCACCAAGCAGACAAAGTTAGTGACTTAGCCAATCAATATAAAAAATATGAACTAGGGCCAGAAGGACTAAGACAAGCACTCGAGACAACAGGATCTAATGCGCTGGTTATGGATTTATATGCTTTGACAGTTTTAAAACAGCCAGATATCAAGTTTACTAATGTTGTTATCATCGACAATAACTTACAAAATAAAATCATATCGGATCAAAGTATTGCAAGAGAGAATGCAAAAGTATGGTTAGATCAATTAAAACCACAATTAATTAAAACGAATGAAAATATTATAAATTATGATAATCGTTTCGAAGGGTACTATGATAAGCTAATAGAAGCCGCAGAAAACAAAGATAAAGATGCCTTAGAAGCTAGAATAAAAAGACTATCGAGGAGCGTTTCCAAAAACAAACAAGAAGTCGACCAATTAATTGTCGATTTAAAAGAATACAGACAAAAATTACAGTCTGATACACAAAATTTAAAAGAAGATACAAATAGGCTTTCCTCTATTTTAACGAGCGAAGATGCAGGTATACCGCTTTTAAAACAACAAATTGAATCTTACCATGATGCGATTAGTAAATATAACAAAGTATTAATAGCCTCTTCTGTCTCTACATCATTAGGACCTATAGCTATTGCAGGAGGAATCGCTGTAATTGCTACAGGCGCAGGAACGCCACTTGGTGTTGCTCTTATAGCAGGCGGAACTGGACTAACTGGTGGAGGAATTACGGGTATTGTATTAGCCAAACAAGGAATTGATGAAGCAGAGTCAGAAATTAAATCTATAACCAAAGAATTAACAGATACAGAAATTCAATTAGCGTTAGCAACAGGAATAAAACAACAGACGAATAATTTAACCAAGACGATTGATCTAGCAATTGACTCTTTACAAAACATTTCAACGCAGTGGAGTACGATGGATGCAAAATATAGAAGTTTACTTAGCGATATTGATTTTATGAGTCCTGAAGACCTTGATCTTATTAAGGAAGACTTATCTATTGCTAAAATGAGTTGGAGTAATATTCGAGACTATGCGCAAAAATTATATGTAGAAGAAATTAAAGTTGTCGATAATCAATAAAATGCAACTTAGGATATAAAATGAACCAACAATCAGTCTAGGAGTTCATCCCTCCTTCACTGATTGTTGGTAGCTTAAACTTTTGCTTATACTTTAAAATCTAAAGAACGCTAACAAAACACGCAGTTCATGCTGTAATCTTCCACTTAGATTAACCTAAAGGCAGATTACAGCACGTTATATTCGGAATAACAGGTGATAAATATGCAAACCAAAGTAATGAAACAAATATTTATTTGCTCCATCATAACAACTTTTTTAGTAACCTATTCGTTACCACAAACAATGATTTATGCAGCTGAACAAACAGAAACAATGAAACCCGATTCAGAAAAGATAATAAAGAATTTAGAAGAATTGGCTACTAGTATAGCGAGTATAGACTCCTATGCAACAACTATCCAAAACGAACCAAAACCCAATTTAACAAATTTAAATGCTGTAAGTGACAAATTAAAACGTAACATAAACAATCATTTTGCCGATGCTAAAAACAACGCTACGTATTGGACAAGTAGTTTAAAGCCTTCCATGAACACATTTCTAGAAAGTATTGGACATTTTAACGATGTATTTCAAGAAAGGCATTCTACATTATT
>NZ_JABXHF010000040.1:0-28701 GCF_013393565.1 Virgibacillus sp. | reverse complement strand
TGTTAAACTCCATCAATAAATGCCGTGCGCCGACACCAAATAGAATGAGTGGGACATCATGTCGTTGCAGTTCAGAAAAAATTCTTGTCATTACTGGTTTAATAAAAATACGGTAATCAGATGCATTTAAATTACCTACCCAAGAATCAAAAATTTGAATAGCCTGTGCACCAGCTTCAATCTGAGCTTCTACATACGTAATGGTCATATCAGCCAATTTATCCATTAATAAAAACCATGCTTCTCGTTGCTGATACATAAATGCTTTCGTTTTACTGTAGTTCTTTGATGGTCCTCCCTCAATCATATAGCTCGCCAATGTAAAAGGAGCGCCACTAAAACCGATTAAGGGTACTTGTAACTGTTCTTGTGTCAACAGGCGAATTGTCTCCAATACATACGGAACATCGGATTGTGGATCAATTGCTCCAAGCTTTTCTACATCACGAAGAGAGGCAATTGGATTATCAATCACTGGACCAATACCTGATTTAATTTCCACATCCACCCCTAATGCTGGCAGTGGAGACATGATATCTTTATACAGAATGGCTGCGTCTACATTGTAATTTTCTACTGGTAATCTCGTTACATAGGCACATAATTCTGGTTGATGTGTAATTTCAAATAAAGAATACTTCTCTTTTAATTTTCTATATTCAGGTTGTGACCTCCCAGCCTGACGCATAAACCAAGCTGGTGTATAATTCGTAGATTCCCCTTTATAAGCTCGAATAATCGTATCATTGAATTTGTTTGCCATGCCCATCCATCCTTTTCAACGTTCTATATTCCCAATCTTACTATAACGATCATCTGGAATTGTGTACAGTAAGCGCTACTATTTGTCATTATTTTGTCTAAATCATGCTCCCCAGCTAAGCGTTACTGTGTTAGATGGTGAGCCTTCCGTTTTTGTCAACGGGTCATAAGGGACAACATAATATTCTTTCGCGTTCAACAATGCGTTTTCAACTACAAATTCCATTTCTCCTTTGACTTGACCAACTCGTTCATCGATACCTTCTTTTTTTCGGTAAATTCGATAGATAACGCGGTCATCCTCTGACCCTTGCCAAGTAATCTTCCCCTGAAACAAAGACAAACTACCAAAAGCATAACTGGCTTGTACATTTTTAATTTCTGGTAGTATGATAGGTTCCGGTAAAGCATCTACTTCTGCAGGTTTCGCAAACGAATCCGCCAATGGCTCTTGCTGATCGATCTCTGTTAAAATAGATTTCACTAACCTCGTCGGATAGGCACTTCCGCCCGTTAAATAATGCTCCTCATCCGTTTGATCGTACCCCATCCATAATGCCATTGCATACGTTGGGGTATAGCCTGCAAACCACGCATCTTTTACCTTTCCTTCCATTTGCGGATGCTCTGTAGATCCTGTCTTTCCAGCTAATGCTTTTGTAAAACTTCCTGCTGACGCTGTTCCTGATTTAACGGTTTGCTCTAGCATTTCCGTCATATTCCAAGCTACTTGTGGACTAAATACTTTTTCTGCCTTTCGATTCGCTTGAAACACTTTTTGGTGGTGTCGATCCTTAATTTGATAAATAGCTTGAGCTTTAACGACTTTTCCACGCTGAGCAAAACTAGTATAAGCTTCCATTAATCCAGCTGGCGTTACTCCTTTAGATAATCCACCCAAAGCAATAGCTAATCCTTTATCCTCGACAGGAAGATGGAGCTTTTTTAAATACTTCTTTGCATCCGTAATCCCAATTTCATTTAATAACCATACAGCAGGGGCGTTTTTAGAATAAAGAATGGCATCATAAATGGAAACAAAACCACCATACTGGTCATCGTAATTTTCAGCTGTATAACCATCATAGGCTTGTTTTTGATCGGGTATTAAAGCATAAGGGTGATACTTTTCTTCTTTCATAAGTGCTGGACCATAAACCGCTAGTGGTTTGAAGGTAGAACCTGGTTGCCTCGATGCAGTTGCTCGATTCAAGTCACCAAATGTAAAATCACGTCCACCAATTACTGCTACGATATCCCCTGTTTTGTGATCCATCATCGTAAAAGCGCCTTGTACATCATCCGTGCTCCCAGGAAAATAGGAATCCTGTTTAAATTGTTCATAAGCGACTTTTTGTACAGCAGGATCAACGTTAACAATTAAACGATAACCGCCTCGCTTTAATTCCTCTAACGATAAACGATGTTCTTGAGCGGCTTCTTTCATAACAAAATCACTATAGTCTGTCCACCATGGTTCAGGATCCCATTTATTTACTTTCAGATCAAGCTCCTGCTTTTTTGCTTTATTTTGTTGTTCTTCGCTTATAACGCCAATATCTTTCATTGCCAAGAGTACTGTCTTCCTGCGATCTATTGCCTTTTCAGGATAGTTAATGGGTGAATATCCATTAGGTGCTTTAGCAAGACCAGCTAACAATGCACCTTCTGCTATAGACAGATCCTCTACATCTTTGGAAAAATAATATTTAGCAGCTGTAGCTATGCCGTAAACGCCATGTCCAAAGTAAATTTCGTTTAAATACAATTCCAATATCCGCTCTTTCGGTAATGTGCGTTCTAAATAAACAGATGCCATGACTTCTTTGGTTTTACGAAGCCATGTTTTCTCATGACTTAAAAATAAATTTTTAACAAGTTGTTGTGTAATCGTGCTAGCGCCTTCTACTTTCTGCATAGCCAAAATATCTTTATACACCGCTCGAAAAACAGAACGAAAATCAACCCCTTGATGGTCATAAAACCTGCGATCTTCAATAGCAATAAATGCATCTCGCACATGCTCAGGTATGTCATCTAAATTAGCTAAGGTACGATTTTCATGATAAAGCCTTCCAATTACCTTGCCATCTCTTGTTTCTACCGTTGTCGTTGCGTCCAAAAAAAATTGTTCATCATCAACAATCAACCGACCACCAAAAATAATGGAAGCATAACTAACTAACCCGATGATTATCATTAACAAACAACTATATAAAATTATTTTCCATTTCTTCAACAAGCGTGAACGCTTCTTCTTCCTTTTTTCTATTCTGCTCATTGGTTCACCTCTATATTGTCACTTCTACATTATACGACAGAATGATATAATCTTAAAGTATTTATATTTCATATTAAATAATAATTGTTTCAATTTCTCTTAATAATATGATGCAGAACGCTTCAAAAATGGCTGTGTTTAAAACACCTATACTCTATTTTCAGTTCTTGAAGTAGGTGAGAGTTTTACAGCATATCTGGAAAAAAGAGAAATGATTTGACTTAGCTCCTGTTCACTAAGGTAGTATAGTAGGTAAGAGATACTTACTATAGTAAGTCAAGCATCTACTGTCTAATTTCACTTCATAAAGACTTAGCTTAGCGCCAAGTCTTTATGGAAAGGTTGAAGGTCGAAACGCACACGGAGAAACAGTCTTAGTAATGCAGTTATGCCCGCAGGAGGAAAAAAGAATTGTCCCAAATGATCCTAAGCCCATTATCTAGGAACATCACGGAACGTCCAAGGTATTTGACATATTATTTAAGGCTTTTACTCATCATGAATTCCAAACCAAGTTACTTGGAACGGAAGGCGGCGACTCCAGCGGGGAGAGCATGAGTCTTGACACCCCACAGCGAACGGTTTTTGTGAGCGAGGAGGCTCAAGCAGCCCTGAGGAAAGCGTCCGCCTGTAGTAAAAAGTAACGGGTGCACTAGCAGATCAATTTTTATGAATGACTCAAGATTGAGAAGGCGAAAGTAATGCCTAAACATACTATACGAGGAGGTAATGATTATGTTTGCTCACATGACAAACGGCACCGCTGAATTCTTACAAAAAATCATTGATAAACACCCAAAAAAACATATATCCCTTATGCATGGTGAATCCAGTTCGCTTGCCTATTATGAGGATAAAGCTAAAAGCATTTTCAATTCTGGAAGAGAATATGTAATTTTAATTACAATTGGAGCGATACAAGAAGAAGGATATGTTGTTATGAATAACATACCCGTAACAGAAGAAGGGCAACCCGTTTTTGAGCATCATTTTCAAAATCGCAAACATGAGGTAGAAAAAATGCCAGGATTCCAAGCATTTCGCCTGTTGAAACCAAAAAAAGGAAATACCTACATTGTTTTCACCCAATGGCGCTCTGTACAAGATTTTGAGAATTGGAAAACGTCAGATCAGTTTAAACAAGCACATAAGAATCCATCTGTGAAAACTCCCGATTATTATGCAGATCGACCATTTATAACATCTTATCATATGGTGACAGATGAGAAATAATCGTATCTTTTTATGTCGCGATCAGGGTGCAGTAGCTATCGAAAAAAACGGAAACGGTAGCCAAAAATCTCAGTATGGATAATCATTCAGTAATTTGATAATACAGGTGGTACAAATCTTGTTTAGTTAGTATTTTAGGGACTGGATATAATGGGTTTGCTTCCTTTAGAGCCCTTTCTACCATTTTAGGGATAACACCTTTATCAATTGTAGCTATTTTTTCAGGGATACCCATTGCTTTATTCATTCGTTTTATTTCCCTGATCATCCAAAGTGCTTTCTCTTTATTAGATGAGAATTGGTTGATAGGCTGTACTGTATCTGCAAGTTCAGCCAATAAATCGTAAACCACGTCATCATAAAATTCCAAAACATATGGCAATATAATAGCATTTGCGTAACCATGTGGCACCTGATAAAAACCACCGAATGTATGAGCGATAGCATGAACATAGCCAACATAAGCGCGAGTAAAAGCTTTTCCAGCTAGATAGGAAGCCTTTTGCATGCTTGCTCTAGCTGTTAAATCTTCTGGCTCTATATAACTTTGTTCCAAATTTCCAAAAATTAAAACCACAGCCTGCTTACTCCAATCACGCGTCTTTTGCGTATTGCTCTTTCCGATAAACGCTTCAATTGCATGCGTTAGCGCATCCATACCTGTGGTTGCCGTCATAAACGGCGGAAGATTAACAAGCAATTTTGGATCATGCAAAGCATAATTTGGGGTTAACACTGGGGAATTAATAGCATACTTTTCGGAAGTAGCAGGATTACTAACAACAGCTGCTAACGTTGCTTCACTCCCAGACCCTGCAGTAGTCGGGACAGCATATAATGTTGGTGTCTCTTTACGAACCTTTAATTGACCTTTCATTTTAGATATAGATTTATTTGGATAAGCAAATCTAGCCCCAACTACTTTTGCACAGTCTATAACGGATCCACCCCCTAAAGCAATCATTGCTTTACATTGTTGGTCGCAAAATAAAGTAAGTGCTTCTTCAATATTTCTAACAGTTGGGTTAGGGACTGTTTTATCGTAAATAGCGTAATCAATGTTAGCACATTGTAAATCAGCACATAAAGTATCAAGTAACCCTGATTCGCTTAATCCTTTATCCGTTACAATGAGTACTCGTGTTTGCTTATTTTGCTCCAACACTTTCGGTAATTGTTGCAGACTATTTTCACCTTTAATTAATATGGGTGTACGCCAATGTATCCATTTACTTGCAATCTTCATTTTTTGTTGATACATACGGCAATATAATGTATAAAACAAGATACCCCTCCTAATAATTAGTAGACTTCACACTCTAAAAAGATAATCCCATTAAATCGCCATGCCTTTACTATTTAGAAAAGCCAACTATTCAATAGCTGGCTTTTCGATTCTACATGTCAAACTCTATAACATGTTACTGTTTTATCTATTTACATATTCATCAAAGAAGGTTTGAAAATTAGCTTCCCCCTGATCACCAACAATACGTGAAACTTCTTTGCCATCTTCAAAATGGACTACAGTTGGTGTAGAATCTATTCTGTAAACTTCCCACTCATCTTTAAACTCAAGTAAGTTCATTTTTTTCATATCGATGTCATTATCTTCTGCTAACGGCACAAGATACGGAGTAGTTGATTGACAGTGTGAACATGTTGGACTATAAAAATAAACCGTTACAGGATCACCACTATCTACTTTCTTTTTGAGCTCATCTGGCATAATCTGATTCTGATAGTTTGGATCATCTAATTGATCAATTGTGCCCTGTTCTAGCTCTTTATCTCCATAAGGGTTGTTGTTATCTTCAACAGCTTGGTTATTTTTGTAGTCAACAACAAAATATAGACCTGCAAATAAAACGACAATAACACCAATAAAAATGGATATTTTTTTAGCCATAATTTCAACTCCTTTTGTGAAAGACTCTTCGACATTATATACTACAATATCATTCTCGTAAATCACTATTTTCTTTGCCCCGTTAAAACAATTGACATCTTTAAATGTCATTTCCTTACCATCCATTTCTTTTATCTACTATTTTTCACAGCTATAACATCCGTCTAGATCGTATTAATATTATATGTAATACAAATATAAAGATAAATGCTGTACCTGCTAAAAAGGGAATTGTCACAAAACCAAACCAATTAATATAGATAGTATTGCATGGGATCAGACCACATGCATCGCCAGCCTTTTGTAAGGCTGGGAGTTTTTGCGTTAGATAATGGTATATGGATACAAGCATTCCTATCCCACTCAAAAACAAACCTGGTAACGCAATGGATATATCTTTCTTCCATAATGCTGTACCGTAAATAATAACAAGTGGGTACATGAATATTCGCTGTATCCAACATAAATCACAAGGCGGGTACCCCATTATTTCAGAAAAAAACAGACTTCCAAGTAGAGCAACTATAGACGGCGCCCAAATAAATAATAATAAATTTTCTTGTTTGTTTGAAAGTTTCACCATAAATAATCCTTTCCCCTATCCCCATCGCTATTACGACTAAATTTTCTCGTCCAATATGTGTTAATAATATTATACAAACAGTAGAGAAAATTAGCAAAAAGAAAAAATGACATATATCCAATGGCTGCTTAAAAGTTGTTAAACTATGTAGTACAGTCAGTATAGCAAATAGATCTTATTTTTGCTGATACAATCGATTACGGTGTACATAAACTGCAGCTTGTGTTCGATCGCTCACTTCCAGTTTTGATAGAATATTACTCACATGCGTTTTTACTGTTTTAATGCCAATATATAGTTGTTCACTAATTTCTTGATTCGTCAAACCATTTCCAATACATAGTAAAACTTCCAACTCTCGTTCCGTTAAATATTCGTGAGGCTTTTTTTCTACAGAGCGAAAATTGCTCATCCATTTACCAGCCACTTTCGGTTCAATCACTGCTTCGTTATGATAGGTCTTTTTTATTGCTTCGGTAATTTCTGTTGCAGAGGATGTTTTTAATAAATAACTAAACGCGCCCGCTTCAAGTGCAGGGAAAATTTGCTCATCATCATAAAAGCTTGTCAAAATGATAATCTTACATGATGGAAACTGCTGCGTAATGTGTGTTGTTGCTTCTATTCCATTACCATCTTCCATTATTAAATCCATTAGAACCACATCTGGACGTTCTTGTAAAGTAACCTCCACTCCTTCTTTTCCGCTTTTTGCTTGACCAACCACATCGATTTCTTGATCGGTTTGCAAATACGCAATAATTCCTTTTCTTACAATTTCGTGATCATCAACGACTACGACACGAATCATCATTTTCCTCTCCTCTAACAAGGTATACGAATATCAACATAAGTCCCCTCTCGTTCACTAGAGCGAATGTGAAACGTTCCCCCCAATTCCTCACTGCGCTCCTTCATCGTTTTTAAACCATAAGACGCTTTCTTATTTTCTTCCACATGAAACCCTTGACCATTATCACCAATATGTATCAATAACTCATTGGAACGACTAGAAATATGAATAATGACTTTGGATGCATTGGAGTGACGTAATATATTAGAAAGTGCCTCCTGAACAATACGGAATACATGCTCTTCAATTGTATCCGAAACATCCAAGTTATCCGATATTGAAACTTGAAAATCAATTCTGCTTTTTTGTTGTAACTCTTCTACCAATTTCAGTATCCCTTTATTTAATGGTTCTCCAGATAAATAGACGGGACGTAAATGTAATAACAAAGCACGCATTTCCGTTTGTGATTGTAACGCTGCCTTTGATACCTCCATCATTTGCTCTTTTGCTAATTTAGGAGCCTTATCCAACTGCTTTATTGCCGCTTCAGAAAACATAGTGAGCGCAAATAATTGCTGGCTCACGGCATCGTGCAAATCTCGTGCGATCCTCTGCCTTTCTTCCATTACCGCTGTTTTATAGGAGTTTTTTGCCATATCTGCTCTTTCATCAGCCATTCGCTGCAAGGACTTGACTTGATCCTGTAGCGCCTCTCCTAATGCATTCATTTCATTTGCCACTCTCGTAATCTCATCTCCTTCTTGGAAATGCAAGCGAGATTGATAGTTTCCATGTGCAAATTGAGTAATCTGTGTAGATATATAATCAAAGCGATACTTCAAGCTACCACCAGATTTAAAACCAGCATAAATAGAAACCAATAATGCAATAAGGAGATATAGAACGATAAATAAGAAAATCCCTTTTATGGTTAGCCAAATAGGTTCGAGTAAAACGTATATGGTTAATAACGTGGCGAGTAAAATAATACAGGTTAAAAACAGTCCGTATAGATGGGAGATAATATAACTATACCGTATACTTGCAAAACGTTGACGCATAGAAGTCCCCCCTTTTTTACACTTGTTCAATCCGAATGGATCCAGCTTCGAGCTTAATTATAAAATCAATTTTCCGAATAGCATGCTCGTAATTATCACTTTGAAAGGAAAGCTTTCGATGAACTCCATCCACACGCTTGCCAACGATCTCAATTTCTCCAGCTCGCACCACCGCTTGAACACGAAATGGGACATGCTCAGGTATTAAAATGGTAACATCACCAGCTAACGAGCGGATGCTAAATGGTATTTCGTGCTCCGGAATAAAAGCTTTGGAAAAATCTAAATAAAAATCTCCGAACAACGCATGTAATTTGGTTGGTTCTGCTCTCCAATTCGGCTTCGTATATTCATAAGTTCCAATGGAAAATTTGGAAAAAGTAGCACTATTATCTTCTTGTTCAATGTTATTCCAATGTGTATCCGAATAACTTTTATCCCGTTTTAAGAAATAAACACCTATATAAACAATGAATAGCGGCCATAATTTCCATACATCAAAAAAATGAAAGGACAATATGGCAAGCCTATCGAGTAAGAGCAAAAGGCCAAACAAAAGGAAAAAAGACCCCACTTCCCAGCTCTTACCTTTTTTACGAAAATCTTGAATAATCCATTTTATGCCTACTAGCACAAAGAAAATGGGGTAAAGGTAAACCCATATCTCATACACATCAAAAGCAATCACACCTAGATTAAACAGAACAAGTATAATTCCAATACTAATAATGGAAACTGCTGAAAACAAACGAATTATATTCTTCATAAATAGATATCCCCTCTATGAGATTTCAAGGTTACGAAGGCGCTTGAAATTAAAACTAATCATAGCGATAATGACAATAAAAATCCCACCACCTATCATAATATACCGTATATCTACACCTAACGCGATTAGCGTAGAAGTTGCTACGTAAGAGATTGGAATTAAACCTGTAGTTACGGTTATTAAAAGCCCCATAATTCTCCCTAACATACTTTTGTCTACTGTTTTTTGCAAAATAGTGAAGATCGGAATATTAACGAATTGCAATAAAACTGCCATACATAATACAAGAATAGCACTCATATACAGTTGATTGGACATTCCAATAAACGTATAGAGGCACCCAACCACTAATAAACTTACTAATATCACCTTTCTGTAGTTTGTTACTTTTTTCACTGCTAAAAGAATCGCTCCTAGCATTGCACCGAGCCCCATCGCTGTTTGAACTGTTGCTAAACTAATAGCACTTCCATCAAAAACATCTTTTACAATGATCGGCATTCCAATGGAAAAAGGACCTGAAAAGAAAAAGTTAATAAAAAAAGCGATAAACATAATAGATACGATAAAATCGCTTTGACGTACATACAGGAACCCTTCCTTTAAATCCTTCCAAGGGGAATGTGCATCACTTTCCTCTTTTTCTTGTTTTAATTGAATAAAAAGCACCGTTAAAGCTCCTATCAATAGCATAACACAAGCAACAGAAAAAACCCCCTTAAAACCTAATACAGCTAATAATACGCCTCCTAAAGCAGGACCTAAAATAGGGCTTATTTGCATGGTCATTTGAATAAATGAATTACCTTGTTGCAATTGATCCTCTTCCAATAATAATGGTGTCATGGAGTTTGTAACCGGGTAACTAAAAGCATCAGCGATCCCAAACAATGCAGCTAAAATGATTAAATGCCAAACTGTTACCATATTAAGATAGAGGAATAATAAAAGCGCAGCAATGAATAAAGCCCTAAGCGAATCAGCAATAAATAAAATGGTTCGTTTATTAAACCTATCAGCAACAACCCCACCAACTGCTAATAGTAACAATCGCGGAACAGAAGCTGCGAAAAACAACATGCCAAAATAAACTCTATTTTCGCTAATCGTTAACATTAACCACTCTGCTGCGATTAAATAAATGTAGTACCCAGGTGCAGAAAAAATAGAGCCAATAAATAATAACAAAAAATTTCTATTCTTTAATACTGGTACTGTCTTACTTGTTTCAGATATTGCTTCCATATTCATTTCTCCTCTCATAAATAACGAGATGCTCAGAACAATGAAGCTTTTCATCCAATTGGAAGTTGCTATGGTAGTCTAATGCTAGCAAAACCTTCACGAAACGCATCAGCATCTCTGTTATATTTATCCTACCAGTAAAAAGGAAGCGAGGAGAACGATCTATGGACTGCTTTCTTCTCAGCCTCTAGACGGAGAACTTTGTCTGCTTGTTAACTGATAGAGATATACCAAACCAACCAAGCATAAAAAACCTATAAAGAACCCTGCAAGAACATCCGTTAAATAATGGACATTAATGATATATCGACTAATGCCTATTAATAGTATCAAACCGGCAAAAAAGACTTGGATGAGCCATTTTTTTGTCTTTTGCTTTAGACGATTGGACAGGAAATACGCAACTAAGCCGTAGCAAACCATTGAAATCATAGCATGGCCAGAAGGAAAACTATGTCCTTCTGCATTTGCTGCAACGAGTACACTCGGTCTTTCTCTTTCCACCAAATGTTTAATGGCTATGTTAAAATAATGCGTTGAAAGTGTCCCTAAGCTATAAATTAGTGCAGGTATTATACTACGGTATATCCACCAAAAAACAAATGCCATTACAAGGACAAACGGAATTGTAAAAGACGATGAACCCAGCTCTGTAATCCAGCGAAAAGCAGTGTAAATGGCTGTATTATCTAATCTCTCTACTACATCACGTGTCCATTGATCGACATATGGCATTGTTTGATTTGCCACTTTATAACCCCACAGCAATGTGAGAACAACCCCAATGAAAAATACGATCGCATACAAATACATCATACTTCTTCTCATAACCAGATCCTCTCCTTAATTTTTGTCTTTTTTCACATCATACCCGAATTTACGTTTTAAAAAAACAGAGGAGGGTAATAGATATGTGGAGTATTTAAAGAAGTTTATGAAAGGATGGATTGCAAATGGAACAAGACTTACAAACATTAATTGATGGTTTAAATGAAGACTTAGCAAATGAATATGGCGCAGCTATTCAATACACGTATAGTGCCTCCGTAGTTAGCGGACTATATCGTTCTGCATTAAAACCTTTTTTTGAAGCAGAAGTGACAGATGAATTAGGACATGCTTTATACCTTTCCGAAAAAATCAGCTCTTTAGGTGGCACACCTACAACTAAAGCAGCTGACGTTCCACAACCTACAGACGTTAAGGATCTATTACAAGCAACATTACAAGCAGAAGCAGATACAATTAAACGTTATGAAAAAAGGAAAGAGCAAGCTGAGAAATTAGGCTACACGGAACTTGTTGTAAAATTAGAAGATATGATTGCTGATGAAACACATCATAAAGAAGAAATTGAGCGACTACTAGCTGATCCACGCTTAGCATAGTCAATCCTAATATTTAAACAAAGGTGCAGGGCGCCAGTGTAGCAACGTAGCGAATGAAACGAATCAACGAAAGAGTTAGGAATCATGCCACTAAAACAGGGGTATACCAACATACGGAGGCAAGCCCTTCTTTAGTCGGCTTTCCTCTTAGGGACGAACAGATGATGACTTAGCTTAAGGCAATTTCGTAAAGTCGCCTAGTCGCTGGGCGATGGAGCCGAACAAGGGCTATTCGGTTATTTCGTTATACACAAGCACCTCACTTTATACTTTCTTATCTTTTTAGAAAAGACTTGGTCTATCACCAAGTCTTTTCGGTATACTTTCCTACATCCACTATTTCCGCACGTCTTATACTTTTATTTAGCCAAAAGTTACTGTAGATGATATGCCTCAGCATGCTTTTGTACTTTCATCGAGCAAGTACATACATCACCTTTGTTTATTTTTTCAAAAAATAGATTCTTTTTATACATTGCTAATGGTATAATTACAACTAAAAACATTGGAGGTACGTTCTTTGTTAAAACAAATAAATCACTCCATTGAAGCTTTGTATGAAGAAATGGTACATATTCGGAGACATCTTCACCAATATCCAGAGCTATCGTTTCAAGAAACGAAAACAGCTGCCTATATTGCAAATTATTACAAAACACTAGGTATACCTTATGAAGCAAACATCGGAGGTAATGGTGTCATTGCAACTTTAAAAGGTGGGAAGCCAGGAAAGACAATTGCATTGCGAGCCGATTTTGATGCGCTTCCCATTCAAGATGAAAAAGATGTCCCCTATCGTTCTAAAGTAAAAGGCATTATGCACGCATGTGGGCATGACGGTCATACAGCTACATTGCTAGCTTTAGCTAAGGCATTAATAACGTACAAACAAGAATTGCCTGGGACGATTGTTTTTTTACATCAACATGCAGAGGAATATGCACCTGGAGGAGCAAAACCCATTATCGATTCAGGTGCCATTGATCATGTTGACGCTGTTTTTGGCACCCATTTATGGGCCACAACGCCACTTGGGGTGTTACAAACATCCAAACAGGCTTTTATGGCCGGAGCAGATCGCTTTGTAATAGAAGTCCAAGGCAAGGGTGGTCATGGCGCGTATCCACATGAAACAAAGGACGCCATCGTTATTGGATCACAAATCGTGTCGCAATTACAACAAATTGTCAGCAGACGAATTAACCCGTTAGATACAGCGGTTATAACCGTAGGCATTTTTGAAGCTGGTAAAGCATTTAATGTAATAGCTGACAAATCAAGACTTGTAGGAACGGTACGATATATAAACCCTGCCTTACAAGCAATAATTATGAAGGAAATGGAAGTAGTCATTAAAGGAATATGTATGAGTCAAGATGCCACCTATAGATTTGATTACATCAAAGGGTATCCCCCTTTAATTAATCACAAGGAAGAAGCAGCACTTTTGTTACAATTGGATCAACATATCAAAGAGATTACAAAAACCGAAACGATTGAGCCTTCTATGGCTGGTGAGGACTTTGCATATTATCTGCAAAAAAAACCTGGAGCGTTCTTTTTTACAGGCGCTCAAAAAGATAAACAACCATTTCCACACCACCATCCAAAATTTGATTTTAATGAACAGGCTATGCCAATAGCTGCCAAAACACTAATAACTGCTTATTTAGCTTATCAAACTAGATAATACATCCCTTTAAAATAGATGTTGAAGGTATAATGATACTACGCAAAATCTCATTCAACCGTATCATCTATCATCCTATTTATAGCTGTTAATTTAGACTAATGCACATAAAAAACACATGAGGTAACATACCCCTCATGTGTTTTTACGTAAGCTTTCGTTTCACATAGCCATCTACAAACAACCAAGAAAATATAATCCCACCTGCAAATGTTATCATGGCCCCTATATATATATCCATTACGATAAACACTGCCGTAAATAAAATCACTTGTACGATACTTAATTGCAATAGTAACTTTAATAATGATTGTTGGCGAATTTGCAGAGAAACTGGGTAGAGATCCAGCCACAAAATAGTACGGTGATGCTGATATAAGGTCATCATTTGAAAACTACTTAAATATAAAAACAATAAAGCAAAGATAATTTTCAACCATAATGGTGGAATCACATAAATAAGTACCCCACCTATAACGACTAATCTCACATACATACCAAGGTAATCACCACTTCGTATCAAAGTAATTCGATATAAATAATCGTACGTAGCTGTTCGGGTAAAAGGAACTATACTAACGATACGGACCAACCAATGCCGTTTTTTCACTCGACTTTTTAAATGAGGTACATCTGCAAACATATTCGCTAATCGGTAAAATGCTTGCATACGACTTTGATCTTTTTCCACCAGTAAATCCCATAGTAATCCAGGACGTTTACTCGCTATTTGATAATCATACAAAAACACAATGGCAAAAAGCAATGTTGTGATACCGGCTAATAACATGCTGCCAGATATAAAAAAATAAAAGACAGCTATATTTAACACAGTACGAACGACTGTATCAATTAACCGAGAATCACGTTCCCTCACTTTGAGCATCCACCAATTCGCAATTAGGTTGGCGAATTTAAATACAAGCAACAATGCAATGGTTATGAGATATACAACCCCAGCACGATTGGCGAAAACAGTTGTATATAACGGGCCCAAAGCTGCAGCAGCTAAAAATACTAAATACAATTGAATCGTAAAGCTGTATGCAATAGCATTACGAAAATAAGCTTTCATTTTCTGTTCTGCTGGAATTAAAAATACAAGATCTGGCTCTTTTAACAAGGTGCGCACTGGACTATAACTTGCTATCAAGCCAAAAACAATGGATATAACCCAAGCAGCAGGAAAATCATCTGGGATCTCTTGCAACCACTTTTGGTAATAAACAGCTAACGCAGAGATGAAAAATAGCATTGCAATAGCTATATGACCATTAAATATATAGCGTAAATAACGACTTGTCTCTTTTAAATGCGCTGAAAACCGTTCCTTGAAAAAATGGTGAGAATTAAACATGGTTATTTTCTTCCTTTGTTAATTGTACATACAAATCATCCAAAGTAGCATGGGGCATTTTAAAGCTCTCTCTTAATTGATCCAGACTGCCATCAGCTCGTATCGTTCCGTCATGTAATATAACAAAGCGATCACAATACCGCTCTGCTGTTGCTAAAATATGGGTAGACATCAGCACACCCGATCCATTTTCTTTCATCTGATTCATTAGCTGTAAATAAGATTGAATACCTAACGGATCAAGCCCTACAAAAGGCTCGTCTACAATATATAATGGTGGTTCAATTAAAAATGCACACATTATCATAACCTTTTGACGCATACCTTTGGAAAAATGGACAGGGAACCAGTTCAACTTCTTCTCCATTCTAAATTCCTTTAATAAAGGCTCTAACCTTTTTTCAAATATATCTTGCGGAATATCATAAGCCATAGCTGTTAAACGCAAGTGTTCATACAATGTCAGTTCATCATATAAGATAGGCATTTCAGGAATATAAGCCATTTGATTCCTGTATGTCTCCGTATTTTCTTGAAATGTTTTTCCGTTTACAGTAATCATCCCTTTTTTTGGTTGCATTAACCCGATAACATGTTTAATAGTAGTGCTTTTCCCAGCTCCATTTAAACCAATTAAGCCAACGATTTCACCTGTATGTACCGTAAAGGAAATACCTTGTAACACATGCTTATGCGTATATCCTCCATAAAGGTTTTCAATATGTAGTAAAGATTCCACAAATGCCCCTCCTCTTCTATTGTTTATATTTTAGCACTTGCTCAATATAAAAAACAAAGTAAACAGTATGCTTTTTTTCGACAAATATAAGTTTGCCTTTGTCACAAGGTTTTTACAGCAAAATGTTACCTTCTATATACAAGTTGTCATAATAATTCCTATAGTATTAGAGGTCTTGGGTTATCACCTTTAGACGAATATTCTTCGTTTTGTTTGTACTGTAATCTCCATCATTTCCTAGGGTCTTAGAAAAACTTGACTTATCGCCAAGAAGGCGTAGTTCTTCTTATACTATAAACCTTTACTTTAAGCTTTTACACTTTCCTATAGTACAAAAAATATTTTTTGTGCACGTATATTTTGTAGATTACTGCTAATAATAAGTAGCGAAGGAGAAAAAGTTCTTATAAATATCCTCCAAACATTTTATTAATACAAGAAAAATGTATACAGTCCTAACTGTCTGCACAGATTCTTTTTAGTAATTTGTTTCTTGAAGGATACGTTGTCCAGTCTTTATGCTGTTCCACTAGCTGGAACTAACTAATGATCATGTAAACAACTTTATGAAGCAAACCCCGCTCTATGAAGTGTACTGTTTACTTCACAATGCATAAGAACCCTCTCCTTCAAGAGAGCTGGTCCTTAATAAGGCCAGCTCTTCTATGTCTTCCTCCCTTTTTTACTCATTCCAACTATTGATTCAAATTAAAAACTTTAACATTCATTCGACAAAATTCGATATTTGTATTGACTATTTTTATGTGCACGTTGTATATTTATTATGATAAAACGTTTTATCAAAAACAATTTTTACGTAAAGGAGGGAATATATTGAAGAAAGTACTTATTTTTGGAAGCTTAAATATGGACCTTTCCATTTATACCGATCGCATTCCAAATAACGGAGAAACGATACAAGGAAAAGACTTTTTCCTATCCCCTGGAGGTAAGGGGGGAAATCAAGCTGTAGCTGCCGCTAAAAGTGGAGCAAATGCTTGGATAGCAGGAGCAGTAGGCACAGATTTATATGGGAACAAATTAGTAGAAACGCTAAAAAAATATAAGGTGAATTGTGATTATATAAAAATGCGCCGACGTGTAACGACCGGAATTGCCATGATCATTAGAAATGATGGAGACAATCGAATTATTTTAGACAATGGAGCCAATGACGACGTTGATTTCCAAGACGTCAACAAAATGCTGCAAGATATCGGTCGTCCTGGAGATATTTTTTTAACGCAATTTGAGAACGATTACGAAACCACTTTGCACTCACTAAAAGCTGCAAAGGAAAAGGGACTTTTTACTATATTAAACCCTGCACCAGCTAAACATATTACTAAAGCCAATTATCTTCATATTGATTTACTTATCATTAATCAATCAGAGTGTGAATTTTTATCGGGAATATACCCATCCGAAGAAAGCGAATACAAAAAAGCAATACAATACTTTCAGCAACAAGGAGTTCATGCGGTACTGATTACCTTAGGAGCGGAAGGGAGTATAGTTGGTGAAGATACAACCATCCATTTCGTGCCTGGTCTCTCTGTAAATACTGTAGATACAACCGCTGCTGGAGATACTTATATTGGGGCGCTTGCCTGTGAACTTTCTCATGGAAAAACAATTCAAAAAAGTATGGAATATGCTACGTGTGCCGCAGCGTTAACCGTATCTAAAGCCGGTGCACAGAAATCCATACCTACTAGACAAGATTTAATTGATTCCAAATATGTAGAGGAGTAGATATTGATGAATGACAACCAAACACCTATTATTATTGATACAGATCCAGGAATTGACGATGCTGTAGCCCTTGCTGCCGCATTATTTAGTAAAGAATTGGATATTAAATTGATTACGACAGTTGCTGGTAATGTAAGTCTCGAAAAAGTAACGTACAATACGTTACGGCTATTACAATTTTTCAAAAAAGAAATTCCTGTTGCTGCTGGTGCAGACCAACCGCTAATTAAAGAACCGATAGATGCGAGTAATGTTCATGGTGAAACAGGTATGGATGGTTATAATTTTCCAGAGCCTAACGAAAATCTCTTATTAAAAGAGCATGCTGTTAACGCGATGTACAAAACTATTCTTCAAAGCAATAAGCCAATTACGCTTGTACCCATTGGACCATTAACCAATATTGCACTACTTATAAGATTGTATCCAGAAGTGAAAACAAATATTAAAGAAATCGTATTAATGGGCGGATCTACAACGCGAGGGAATTCTGGAGTCATGGCTGAGTTTAACATTCATGCTGACCCCGAAGCCGCAAGTATTGTATTTAACAGTGGCGTACCCATTGTAATGGTTGGATTAGATGTCGGTTGGAAAGCACTCGTTTACCCTGAGGACAGTGAAAAATTGAAAACATTAAACGAAACCGGTCATATGATTTACCATTTATTCCAAAAATATCGTGGTGGTAGTATGAAAACTGGACTAAAAATGTATGATAGTTGTGCTATAGCCTACTTGCTATGTCCACAGATGTTCACTACACAAAAAGCTTATGTAGGTATTGAGCTAAATGGCTCCTTAACAAAGGGGGGTACTGTTACTGACTTGAAAGGATACTTAAATATGCCAAGTAATGCGACCGTTTGTTTAGACATTGATGAAAAATTATTTAAACAATGGTTTTTGGATAGTTTACAAAAATGCAACTAAACAACTCAAACAGGAGGAAACACCATGACAGATAACTTAATTATGTATAGCTCAGCAATCCTAGCTGTTATTATCGTCATTTATATGCTAGTAAAGAAAATGGACATAAAAGTCGCTTTATTTTCGATTGGTATACTTTTAATATTTATAGGGACGAGTATGGGCAATGAAATTCCAATGGCCGACTTTGAAACAACCGGTACTTGAATTTACAAAGACCATCGAAATGTTTGGACTAACACCATTAGAGTCACGACTATTTACATATTTATATTTAGCTGACAAACCGATGACACTAGATGATATGGCGGAGGCACTAGGGAAAAGTAAAACGGCGATGAGTACGAGTATTCGAACGCTCGCAGACCAAAATTTAGTCACACGCGTTTGGAAGAAAGGTGTGCGTAAAAGTCTTTATAAAGCGCATACACAATTATTTAAAGCATTTATGATTTCTTATTTGAACAAGTGGGTGGAAGCAGTGAATCAACAAAAAAGCGCATTTATAGAATTGGAGCAAATGATGAAAGAAATAAAGAGGAATCATACTAATTTAAAATTAAAAGCTACGGAAGAACGTCTTCAGGAAATTATTCAGTTTCACCAGGAAATGGAAGATGTATTTCGTGAGGTAAAAAAGGATTAGCAAAATGACAATAAATCTGTAAAGCAGGCAGTGGAATTCATTATTTTACTGTAAAATAAGATTGCCAGCTTCTCAGAAGAAAACACATGTATTTTGTATGCTAATCCCCTAGATTTTCCATGATTTTTAAAAACTCATTCATTAAAGAAGGATAATATCCTTCTTTTTTTAGTGCATAAATAGTTTGATGAGGTGCTAATTTTTCAGTTAGCATACCAGCAAAATGGACCAATAAGGAAGAAAAATCTAATAATCCTGCATTCTTTTGTTTTTTTAATTGATCTTCTAGCAGATCAAGTAAGCGAATTAAGTGATTGTATTCATCTTCTGTTACACCTTGTTCTATAATTAGCTTTGTAAACGGGTGTGCTTCCTTATCAATAATTTTGGAAAGTAAATGCAAGTGAAAAGCAACCGTTTCTGCCTCATTTTTCATAGGTATTCCCTCGTTTCTCCTTTCCAGCCTATTTTTCTATTATAGCATAAGTAGGAGCACACCCGTATGGCAAAAGCCGTTCCCGTCTAATGTATTCAAGAACAAAAGCGCGGGGCGCCCGTTTAGTAACGTAGCGAATGGAGCGAACCAACGGACATAAAGGAATCATGTCACTAAAACAGAGGTATGCCGACGTCGGACGGCAAGCGTGTTTTTAGTTGGCCTTCCTCTTAGGGACAAACCGATGATGACTTAGCGAGGGCAATGGAGCACGGACGTGGCTAATCGATTATTTCGTTATCCACACCACAAGCAACTAATTTTATACTTTCCTATAGTGCAAAAATAAACAGCATTTTAACTTTTATAATTTAGCCGCTCTATATAACAAAATTACTGTTTTTAGGAAAGAAATTTAAACATTTTTTAACAAGTAAAAAATCTGCTTCAAACCTATTGCTTTTTGCAGCCATTTTTACTATGATTCTTGAAGGATAAGTAACTTTTTATAGGAATTGGAGGGATCCACATGAATTGTTGGAAATCCATTAACCTTGCAAAAGACTTTGGTCGTAATCGATTATTTCTTATGTCAAGCTTAATTACGTTGTTTTCTTTTATTCTTTTATATGTAGTAATAACCATGGCACAAGGTTCAACAGCAGAAGTTAGTGAGGTCGGAATTTTACCTTTCTTTCTATTTCTCATGCTTTTACCAATGGTTCATTCGTCCATGCACATACTTCCTTTAATTCTAATGAATAAACGTATGAGAATCGTATTTAAATTTAAAAATAGATGCTTTCCTGTGTTCTATTATTATACAAAATATCACTTAACCAAAAAAGCGTATTTACTTGCAACTATAGCACCAACCGCTTTATTAACTATCCCAGGAGTTGTTGCCAGTTATTACTTTCACTCCTATTCAGTGTACATTTTATTACTTACATCCGTAAATATCGGTATTGCTTTCATTGATTTACTATATATTTGTCAGCTCTGGAAAGCGCCCAAATGTTCACTCATAGAGAATAATGAAGACGGTAATGGCTTAGATATACTAATTCAAGGTTCATAACCTAAAGATGTGCTTAAGTTTTATCCAAACAGCTAATTAAAAAACTTCAACCTGCTAATTGTATACTCTCTATAATGTTAAAAAGCCGAACAATACCAATTTTATTGTTCGGCTTTTGCTATATCTTACTTGTTCATCCCCTATTTTCTACGTTAGTAGGATTGTTTCATGCTTAGATGGTAGGGCACCATGATGTTCTAATCGGACAAAGAAACCAATTACCCCTATTCAGATGGTTAAACTTTTGGTACAGTAAAGAATATGATATTTTAAAATGACAAGGAGATTAAGAGCCCTTCGTCGTTCCTTTTTAGAGCCAATAAGTATAATCTGTTCTTTAAATATAGGGGGGGTACCATGAATATCATTTTTCTCATTTATGGATTTATAATATTTCTTATTTTTAACTCTTTAACGCATAAATTATGTATTAAACTGGAAATGGAAGCACTAAAACAAGGGAAGATGTTTCGAGTAATTAATCTAATGATTACTATTCTTCTCGTCAGTTCCTACTTGCGATTGATGAACGCAATGGTATAACCAAAATTTTTTGTTGTTATTTTAGAAATGAACTGTATTTTTAACTTCATTCTATGTTATATTAATTGCTAGGGGAGAATTATTGTACAAGCAGATTAGGAGTGTTTGAGTATGAAGAAAATAGCAATTGCTGCTACGTTAACTGCTAGTGTATTAGCACTAGGCGCGTGTAGTTCTGGAGATGACGAAGCTGTCGTTGAAACTGGAGCTGGAAATATAACGAAAGATGAGTTTTATGAAGTACTAAAGGATCGCCATGGCGAAGAAATTTTACAGGAATTGGTGACTGTAGAAGTACTTAACGATAAGTACGAAGTTTCTGACGATCAAGTTGATAAAGAAGTTGAAAAAATGAAAGACCAACTTGGTGAGCAATATGATATGGCTATTGAACAACAATTTGGTAGTGAAGACGAATTGCGTAACATGATAAAAATTAGCTTATTGCAGGAAGAAGCGATCGCTGAAGATGTAGACATTAAAGAAAAAGAACTTAAACAGCTTTACGACCGTAAAAACAAAGAAATACAAGCACAGCATATTTTAGTAGAAGACGAAGAGACTGCTAAGAAAGTCAAGAAGAAGTTAGACGATGGCGGAAAATTTAGTGACTTAGCAAAAGAATATTCTACAGATGGAAGTGCTGAAAAAGGTGGCGACCTAGGTTACTTCTCTGCGGGACAAATGGTGCCAGAATTTGAAGATGCTGCCTATAGTATGAAAAAGGATGAAATTAGTGATCCAGTCAAAACACAACATGGTTTTCATATTATTAAAGTAAATGATATTCGCGATAAAGAAGAACAACTTGGAAAATATGAAGATGTAAAAGAAGACTTACGTCGTGAGCTATTAACAAAGAAAATGGATCCTGCTAAAATGCAAGAAAAAATTGATAAGCTAATTAAAGACGCAGACGTTAAAGTAAAAATTGACAAATACAAAGATTTGTTTAAACAAGACGAGAATAAAGAATCTGAAGATACAGAAGCAAAAGGTTAATATACCCATTTAAAACAGAGGCTAGGCCATTCGTTGGCACTAGCCTCTGTTTATTCATCAGTTGCTTGTTTCCCCCTTTCTTTCAACTCCCTCCCCTTTCTAACACGCTCCATGTAAACTTCCCCTTCTTGCTCAATGAAATGCTGTTCCATTCTTCTTTCAGCAACCATTCCCCGAAAAGCCATATATCCGCTAACAAAAATTAGTAAAATCATAACAAACACCCACCAAGGTACACCGAGTATCATATTATCTCCTCCTACTTGTCTCTTGTACAAGTATATGTTTACTACAGAAAAAAATAACTTCGATATGAAATATCACTTTATCAAAGCTAATATCTATGCTGATAAAAACAAGGATGCATAAGCAAAGGGGATTTTCCTAGCGAAGTTAAGAGCTTTTTTCACTATAAGAAAGTATACATTTATTTAATTTAGGTGTTTTCCGCTATAAAAACTTGGCGATAAGCCAAGTCTTTATAACAAATTATTTTCGATAAAACATGATTTAAGATACACTTAAATCAGCTTAGTAAAATGGAGTGATGATACATAATGACATTGTCTTATTTTTACAATTTTGTTCCTATCACCTTTAACTGCAATGAAGCAGAACGAAAAGAAATTCTTAACCAATTCCCAGCGCCTGTTTTACCTGATTCTACGGAGTTTTTTAACATAGCAGATGCATCTCCTGGTAACCACGTGAAAGTTCGAGTACTTCTTAATGAATTTCATGTACAAAAAACAAAAACAAATAAACAGTATCTTAAAATGCTGTTTAGCAATAATGCTGGTACGATAAATACAAAAATGTGGGATAATCAAGGTGCTGTCGATAGGCATCAACCTATTTTAGAGAAATACGCTGTTTTTGACATTGAAGGAATAGTCGATGATTTTCGCGGACATAAATCTTTAACAATTCATCAATTAACTCCTTGCACAGAAGAGATAGACCCATTTTCATTATTAGCTTACACCCAACAAAATATAGACGATTTAACTATTGAATTATTTTCCTATCTAAATGAATTAGCAATACCATATAAAGACATCGCATTAGGGGCAATGCGTCAATTTTGGGATCAGTTTAGAATTAGACCTGCCGCAAAAGGGTTCCACCATAATTATTTAGGTGGCCTATTAAAACATACGGTTGGCCTAATGAGATTTGCTAGATATATAATTAAAATAGAAGAAAATCATTATAAAGCTGTCATGAAGCTAATTAATGTAGTAGAAAAAGCTTTTAAAAATGAATTATGGTCGCAATTTCAAACAAGTGAAAATCAACAACTTATCTGGAAAGGTACCATAGATCACCTCTACGATATGTTGCAAGGTATGATGGCCTATAAGGAACAAGAACCTAACTATGATGTAATCATGACGAGCATTCTATTTCACGATATTGGTAAGTTAATAGAGTATGACCATGCTGGAAAAACATTTGAAGCATTTAAATTTCTCTTCCCTACAGCTGACCATTCCGATTTAGAAAATAGAAAGCAAGCGGGAATTACAATGGATGAATTAGGAGTAATGGTTGGTCATATTCCTTATGGCGTACTGATCCTTACAAAGATGATCGAAGCAGAAGGCATAGAATTATCTTTAGGAGCTATTCATCAAATGTCACATTGCATCCTCTGCCATCACGGGCTACCAGAATGGGGAGCCTGTGTTCGAAAACCGCAATCTATTGAGGGGTATATTATTCATATTGTGGATTTTTTAGACAGCCGATATGAAAATGCTGAAGAGATAAAGTAATTCTTCATTTTCTATTTGTTCCTATCAAGAGAAACCTAGGCTTGCCGTCAATGCTTTATGGAGAAAACTATTTTTTTAAAGTACACAGTAAAAAAAACTTAGGAAAACTTGGCTTTTCACCAATTCTTATAGCGGAAAAAACGCCGTCATTTTGCTTATACTTTAAACCTGAAAAACTTAGTAATTTCCTATAAGTATAAAAAGCCTTGCTATAAATGAGAAGCAAGGCTTTTTTCCATCAATGGTAAGGAGACATCGGATACTTGTTTTACCTTGAAAAATGATTAATGTTTTGGTATATAGTTAAATATTTCACCTGATTCAATCACTTGGATAAATTTCATTAACCATTCATAGTAATTTTTAGCATACTCTAACCGTTCTATATCCGCATGAATCTTTGCTTTTAATTGCTCATCTTCTGTTTCTCTTGCTATCTGTTGAAGCTCCGCCATCGCTTCTTCCGCTTCTTCAATATTTGTTTCCGTATGGTGACGCCAACGATTGCCAAACAAAGAAGTAAAAGATTTATACCAATCTTCTTCAGATTGATAAAGGTCTTTCCGAATACCACGTTTAAAAGTGGATTCCACCATTTTCATCTCAGACAGCGTCCTTACACCTGTCGACATGCTTGTTTTACTCATTTCAAGTGCATCACGCATATCGTCTAAAGTCATTGGCTTATTAGAGAAATATAATACACCATATAATCTGCCCACTGAAGAAGTAAGGCCGTAAAGGTTCATATTTTTAGCAATGACTTGAATGAATTTTTCAATTGTTTCATCATATTTTTCCCAGTCTTTGTATTCATTTTTCTCTGGCACTGGATGTCCCTCCACATGCATTATAATCATATAATCTGCAAATAGTTTATCATTTATTGTTAATGAATGCGAATAGAATTTAACATTTGAACAAAACTTCTTTTTTTCGCTACTTCAATAAGGTCTTGTTTACACGTGAAAACGATCACTTGTTGCTCTTGTGCAATGCGTTCAAGTAGCATTGCAACACGCTTTGTTCGCACCGAATCAAAATGTACAAAAGCATCATCAAGGATAAACGGTAAAGCATGTTCTTCACTCATACTTACACTAACCGCAAAACGTAATGCGATATATAATTGATCCATCGTACCTTGAGATAACTCTTTCACATTTAAACGTGTACCATCCTCTTTTTCCACCGTAAATAATCGCCCTACAGTCGGTGGGTAAACACAGCGATAGTTCTCTGCGGTTAATTCGCGAAAATATAATGAGGTTTTTTCGATCACCTTACTTATATATTTACTCTGATAAGATCGCTTCGCCTGTAATAGCATTTCTTTTGCCGCTTTTAATGTCGCCCAATGTCTAGCTTGTTGATGTAATGCTTCCTGTTCCATTTCTTTTTGATGAATCAATGTAGAATAATCTTCTTTTTTCTCCAATATATCTACTTCCGTATGAAACTTTGCTAATTTTTGCTGTTGTTCGTCTACATGCGCCTCCAACTCTGTAGTGATTTGATGTACTTTTTTCTCTTCCTGTTCCAACTCAAAAACAGAAGGGGTTTTATGTAGCAATGCTTGCCACTTTTCTTTAGGAAACAAGAAATCAAGCTGAGCTACTAATTCCTCCTCTTGCTTCTTGAGTGATTGCAATCGTTGTTTCTGCTTTCCTTTCTCGTAATACACTTCTTCACTTTCTACCAGAGCTGCTTTTAATAAGTGATTCATTTCCAATTCTAAAGGCTTCATTTGTTCGTATATCTGTTGCAATGCCCATTCATTTTCAGCTAACTGATTTTCATAATACGATCGTTGGTTCAGATGTGCTTCATTTTTTGTCAAGGAGTCTTCTACATATTGAAATTGTGTTTGAACAGTCTGCTCCAACCATTCTCCATTTATACGTTCGATAAACGCACTCAGTTTCGTGTGAATTGTTTGCATATGTTGTGCTTGTTTATTGTAAATTGTTTCATCTTCTTCCATTCTTTTATGAATAAACTGTAACTGTTTTAAACTATGAAAGACATCTATCCAATATTGGGGAGCAAGTTGTGCTAAAAATGGATAAATACGTTGCTCAGCAAGAATACATTCATCCATGCGCCTCATTTGCTCCGATAATTGTAACTGCTGTTCTTCTTGTTGTAACGCTTTTACATCGACCGATTTCAATTGTTCTTCCATTGCATCAAGCTTTGTGCGAAACTGTAATTCTTGAGCCACAGATTGCTCTAGACGCACTCTCTCGTCATCTGTAATAGAATAATGCAGCTCACTTGTCGACGCTGTAAACCATCTGTCCATCTCTTTTATCGACTGTGCTCGCATCTTCCATTGAAAGAAAGCTAAAACCACTACAAACGGAGCCACAAATAGAAGCTTGTTATAATCCGTAACACTGCCCACAAATGCTAAAACGAATGCAACAATAATCCCGCTAAGAAAGAATGATCGTGTTTGCTTTTGTTTTCGCTGCTTTTCTTGCTGCCAATTAGCTGCGTTCCTTTTTTGTTGATCCATGGATAAGGAAGAATCAGACGTTTGTGCTTGTTGTAGCTGTGCTTTCCATTGCTTTAATTGATGTTCTTTAGCCATCCGTTCTTGAATAGCTTGTTTTTCTTCCATCAGTTTCTGCCGATGCTTTGCCAATTGTTGTTTTTCTAGCTGTAGTTGCAATTGTTTTGCATCTAATTGGTCTAAATCCTCTTTTATTTTCTTCCAATTCTTTTCCGTAAAGATAGACAACTCTAGTTTACTTACTTCTTCACGATTTATCGGTAATTGGAGGTCATTACAAATGGTATTAAACTGTTGTTGCTGTTTTTGTAATGATTGCGACAAATTATCTATTTGATCCTGGAACTGTTCATAACGGCCCATTTCTTCCATCATTTTTTTACCATCGTCATTCAAATCCACTGGTAATAGTGTTTCGTCTAATAATTTTATTTTGTTATGGTAACGCGATTGGTTTGCTTCTAAAACGGCTTGTTTACTCTTTAAAGGCAAGAGCTTCTCTTTTAACTGCTCCCAGCGCTCTATTCCCGCTTCAGGAAAACAAATTCTCTCTGGCATCTGTTTTAATTGCTTATGGATAGATTGAAAAGCTTGAATTGTTGGCAAGGCATGTCTTTGTTTTTCTATAGAAAATCGTTCTTCATATTGATCACTAATACTGTGTTTTATATCCCTTAACGATTGCTCTAATTCCTTTATATGCTTTTGTTTTTCTTGGTACGTTAATTCTATCCGTTTCCAATCATTGGCCTTTGTTTGAATTTCTTGAAGCTTCGTCAATTGTTGATTGATAAGCGGATTCTTTCCAGATGGTTTAAATAACGATCCTAGTTGCTGATCCAATCGTTTTTCTACTGTATATAAATTCTTCACCCCTGTTAACCCAATTCCAAGGATAATCTCTCCTAGGTCATCCGCCTGCATGTCGGAAATGCCCATTAAGTCTTTAGCAGAAAAAGAATATATAGACTGATATGTTGCCAACGTCATTCCTTTAAGCTTATCTTGAAGCCAAACTTCTCCTTTTTCATCCCCATCTGATGTATAAATAACTGCTTCGCTATGCCTACCTTTGTATAAACGTTCAATCATACACATATCTCCATGAAGGGAAACATGTAATCTGCCTCCGAACTGTCCACTTGTTTTCGGGCGATATAATTCACATTGTTTAGGTGGTAAGCCAAATAACATAAATAGGATAAATGTATGCAAAGTAGACTTGCCTGATTCATTTTCTCCGTAAATATAATGGACTGCACGACTAGAAAAATCAAAGGTCTCATTCACCCATTTTCCAAACCCGAAAATGGTTGCTCGTTGAATAATCACATTTCTCCCTCATTCCTTTAACAGTTCATGAACAAGAAGTTGTTTTGCCGCTGTTTTGATTGTTTGTTGTTCTTCCTCTGTTAACGACGGTAAAAACTTGCGTGCTTGCTGTTGCTTATAAAGGTCTGTTAACAACGGTTGCACTGGCTGTTTTTCAGCTTCACGGAGCATTTCACCAATGAAATGATTGCCATAATATAAAGTTTCATCAATATTTGTTTGCCCGTAAATTGTAAAATGAAAAATGTACGACCAAGGATGAAATTGTTGAAGCGTTTCATTGACTACATCTATTACATCTTCTATGTGTCCATCGCGTTCCCATTCATAAATATGCTCATACTTACTTTCTAGTTGTACATCGATTAACTGTGGTGTTACAGCTGTCATCTCTTTTAGTGTTGCTAATAGCACGCTCTCCATATCAAAAACCGTGTCACATGCTGTTATGTCTACGGATGCATGCTTAATTTGAATAGCTTGTAGCGGCAAAAATTCCAGCTGTGCTTCATTTTTTGTAAGGCGAACATGATAACAACCTTTTTCACCTGTTTCTTTACGGTGTCGACCTTGAATATTTCCCGGATATATGATTGGAGGTGTTTGTTTTACTATTTGTCGTTGGTGAATATGTCCTAGCGCCCAATAATCCATATCTATTTCTCTAAGATCTGATATTTTAAAAGGGGCATACGTATCGTGCTCTGTATTACTTTGCACGCTCCCGTGTAACATGGCAATATGAAAGGCTACAGCTGGATTTTTTATCTCATATTCGGCCACTTTATTATCTAACACAGCTCGTTTTTCGTAACTAAAGCCGTAAATTTTTGCAACGGGTTCGCCGTTTTTGACCTATTTATA
>NZ_JABXHF010000039.1:0-39013 GCF_013393565.1 Virgibacillus sp. | reverse complement strand
GGAGGAAATGTCTTATGGCTCGATATACTGGACCAGTATGGAAAAAATCACGTCGTCTTGGCATTTCATTAACAGGAACTGGTAAGGAATTAGATAAACGTCCTTACGCACCAGGTCAACATGGACCGAATCAACGTAAGAAAATGTCTGAATATGGTTTACAGCAACAAGAAAAGCAAAAGCTTCGTTTTATGTATGGTTTAAATGAACGTCAATTCCGTACATTGTTTAACAAAGCAGGAAAAATGAAAGGTGTTCACGGTGAGAATTTCATGCTATTACTTGATTCTCGTCTTGATAACTTAGTTTACCGCTTAGGTTTTGCTCGTACACGCAGACAAGCTCGCCAGCTTGTTAACCATGGTCATATTACAGTTGATGGTTCTCGCGTAGATATTCCATCTTACATGGTCAAACCTGGCCAAGTTATTGGTTTACGTGAAAAATCTAAAAACCTAGATATCGTAAAAGAAGCAATTGAAGTAAACAACTTTGTTCCTGATTACTTATCACTTGATGAGGAAAAGTTAGAAGGAACATTCACACGCTATGCAGAGCGTGAAGAGTTACCAGCAGAAATTAACGAATCCTTAATCGTTGAATTCTACTCTCGTTAATCTTTGTAGTTTGCAAGATAACACACAATCCCTTGAAATGTTGTTAAATCAACGTTTCAGGGGTTTTTAATTCTAACATTTTTGACTTGTAATGTCTTTATTCTCTATCTATTGATCAAAAGTATATTTTGCACCTGCACCATAACCAGTTACTGTTACACCATCAGACTTTATTTCTTTAATAAGAAGTTGTACCTGTCATTTGTCTAATTTTTTTATTAGGTGGAGGACGAAATACGTGTGAAAATCGGCCACTTAGATTTGAATCTATTGGTATGACCGACTTACACATTTTCTGACTTTTTTTAAATGTAATTATCTTCTATTTAAATTCAATCTTCATATTATCACTATCAAAATAAACTAAATCACCATCATCATAATGCCACACAGCTTTAAATTGTGTAGGTTGCATGAAACCTTTGTTCTCTTTATAGTCACTACATATAGCAGACCAACTTCTTTTTTCATAAATTCCATCTCCACTATCAACCCATCTATCATCCGTTGTAAAAGAAATCATCTCTCCATCTTTATTAAATTTGAATATTCCAGTTGCAGTTGTTCCATTGTAAGTTATAGTAGCTTTGCAATTCAAATCATCTATTTCCTCGGGTGATGAGGGGAAAATTCATATCCATTTGGTCTATTTTCCCCAATCGAAAGTAGCAGATAAACAATTTAAGAGTAGCTTAGGTCGTCTGTTTTTCATGCAACACTTAACTAAGTTTTTCCTTCTCCTCTTCCCTCATATAATACATATTCTAATACATATTTGTTGGAATTTTCTTGTTATTTAAGATAAAAAGTGCCTTACTGTTTTTCTATAGCGTCCTATGAAAAAATGTGATATCTTATTAGCATGTTTCCTTTATTTGCATACATATATTTTCCTCAAAGGTAAATTTCACAACTCATTTTTCAACTAACGGATATTGAGTTAATCGATTTATAGGAGGTATAAAGATGAAGCGTACAGTTGAAATGATTTTCACTAGTATTGGATTAGTGATTTTCTTGTTAATGACAGTTAGTGTTGGCGTCGTTGCTTTTACTAATAATGATACGATGGAATCAATGGTTGAAGAATTCATGCAACTTCAAGAAGAGACTTCAGAACCTGGAGTTGAAGAATTAAATGAACAAGAGTTTAAAACCGTGCTTGAAACAGGAACAAACTATTTATTCTTTGTGTTTTTAGTTCAAATAGCGTTGGGTGCCCTTGCATTATTCTTCTTAATAGGAGACAAAAAACCGAAAGCTGCAGGAATATTACTCATTGTTACCGCTATTGTAGGTACCGTTGCCAGCCTTTTCTTTGGTATTTTCGGAGGCGCCGCTTACCTAATCGCAGGTATTATTGCCCTCGTTCGTAGACCTAAAAAAATGATCGAATAGATGTTATTGTCTTTATGGTTTATATTAGTATGGTTGGTACCCACTTAAAATGGGTACTGGCTATTATTTTTGCAAAAGAAAAAGCACTTATGTCCACAACTTACATCAATTGTTTAACATATAATTAAAATACTACTCGTTCCCTTTTCAAATTCATTTAAATTTGTCCTCAATTCGATATCTGCTTGTAAAACATAACGCGTAACCTACTGTCTTTGATCCTCTTTTTCATTTAAAAGTCCCCCAAGCATACCTGCCCCTCAAAAAAGGCAATTCGTTTACGACCTACTTAAAAAATCTTTTCAACTTAATTATTGAAGCTAAATGTCCAATCTGCTGTACAATCGAAATTACAATACAGTGTTACTTCATTTTTCTGCAAGATGTCTATCTTTCTGAATCCCCCTGTCGGCAACTCGGCATTTGTATATGTATCTTAATTACAAAGCCATTGAATATGCAATAGCAGGAAAAATTTTGTTATTGCCTTTGATAGGAATGTGCTATAATAAGAAAGGATTTAGGAGGGTAGTACATGAATTTTAAAGAAAAATGTCAAGCTTTAATCGATAAATGGAAATCTAAATTAAGCCAAACAAGTACATCTTCCCGACCATTGCTTCAAGAATGGAAGGAATTATGGAAAACAGGCAAAATCCAGCGAACTTCACGCATTTCCTATCATGTAGTTTGGAATGTTATTCTATTTTTTCTTATCATAGGTTTAATCGGTGTGTTTTTTGCTGGTGGTGTAGGTGCTGGATATTTCGCTTCGCTGGTCAAGGACGAACCTGTCCTACCGTATCAGGTGATGAAGCAAGACATATACAATTACGATGAAACGTCCAAATTGTATTTTGCGAATGAAACTTACTTAGGTGAATTGCAATCGGATCTTTACAGGGAAGAAACAACCTTAAAAAACATATCCCCGCATTTAATTGATGCGGTTATTGCAACGGAAGATGAGTATTTTCAAGAACATAAAGGTATTGTCCCAAAAGCGATTGTTCGGGCTATTTTTCAAGAAGTAACCAACGCCAAGACGAAAACAGGTGGAAGCACACTAACACAACAACTCATCAAAAACCAAATTTTAACCAATGAAGTTTCTTTTGAGCGGAAAGCAAAAGAGATGTTACTCGCTTTACGTCTAGAACGGTTCTTTGAAAAAGAAGAAATATTAGAAGCGTATCTCAACGTCGTTCCATACGGGAGAAATGCGTCAGGCGATAATATTGCGGGAATAGAAACCGCTGCCCAAGGAGTATTTGGTGTTTCAGCAAAAGAATTAAACCTTGCTCAATCAGCTTATTTAGCTGGGTTACCGCAAAGCCCGTCCATGTATACACCGTTTCAAAATGATGGTACTCTGAAGGATAAAGACATGCTACAATATGGCATTGATCGAATGAAATCTGTCCTAAAAAGGATGTATGAATCTGATTATATTACGAAAAAAGAATATAAAGAAGCCTCAGCTTATCATGTTACGAAAGATTTTATAGAAGGTTCACCTTCTTCTATTGATAAATATCCGTATTTAACTTTTACCATTGAAGATAGAGCGGAAAAGATTTTAGCAAAACAGTTGGCAAAAAAAGACGGGCATAGCGAGAAAGATTTGGAAACGGACAAAGATTTGCAAGCTGATTATTTAGAGCTTGCTAAACGCGATTTACGGGTTAATGGTTATGAAATCCATACTACCATTGACAAAAAAATGTATGATGCTATGCAAAAAACTACGCAAGAATTTGCTTACTATGGACCGGACCGTACTTACACGAAGAAAAATCCAAATACTGGTGAAGTAGAAAAAATTACAGAAAAAGTGCAAACAGCTAGTGTTTTAATTGAAAATAGTTCTGGAAAGATTCTCAGCTTTGTTGGTGGCCGTGGCTATAAAGACGATAATTGGAACCATGCATTTCAAGGCAAAAGATCTAATGGAAGTACAATGAAACCATTATTAGCATACGCTCCCGCTATGGAGGAAGGGGTCATTCAACCAGGTAGCGTAATTGCTGACTACCCAAAACAGATACCAGGTTGGGAATTTGGTAAGCCAGGAAACTACAGTGGAGGACATTACGGACTTATTTCCGCCAGAGAAGCCTTAGCAAAATCGCATAACTTTCCTGTAGCTGAAATTTACTCGAAAATAATTAACAACGACCCCGCCTCCAAATATTTGGAAAAAATGGGTTTCACATCACTAACTGAAGGAGATCATGTGCATCCTTCCTTATCCATCGGAGGGATGGAGCATGGTGTATCCGTGGAGGAAAATGTGAACGCCTTTACAACGTTTGGTAATAACGGAAAATTTGTTGATGCCTATATGATTGAAAAAATAACGACACAAAGTGGAGATGTAGTTTATGAGCATAAAGCAGATGCTGTTGATGTTTTCTCTCCACAAACAACTTATTTAACTGTAGATATGATGCGAGATGTACTCACAAATGGTACCGGGGTATACGCTAATTCACAATTAAAACATCGCGGTGTTGATTGGGCAGGTAAAACTGGGACCTCTCAAGAATATAAGGATTCCTGGTTCGTAGCAACAAACCCTAATGTTACATTTGGTACATGGATTGGATATAAAACTGCATATTCCTTAAATGATGCAGGAATGAGCTTAAGCTATGGACAGCGAAATATTAAGTTATGGGCGGAATTAATTAACAGCGCAACAGATGTAAACCCAAAATTGTTGGCACCATCTAAAAACTTTCAGCGACCTAATGGGATTGTTTCAAGAAGTTATTGCGCTATATCAGGTTTACTACCTTCAGAGCTTTGTGAAAAAGCTGGTTTGGTGAAAAGTGATATTTATAACAGTAAATACGTTCCTACTAAAGTAGATGACAGCCTCGTATCTGGTGGAAGTATGGTTGTCGTCAATGGAAAAACAATTGCTGCAGGTCCAAATACGCCTAGTGAATTTACCATTGGAGATGGTTTAGCATTTAACCCGGCATTTTTAAAACGAAAAGGCTACGATAAATTAAGTGATCTCAGTATCTTATTCCCACGAACAGAGCGGGAAAAATGGGAGAAGATTAGTGGTGTTGGAAGCAGTTCTGAAGGTGCCATTAAAAATGATGGCAAAGCGCCAAATGCGCCGAGCGCATTAAGAAAAAGCGGCGGAAAACTTACTTGGGGCAAGTCTTCAAGCAAAGACGTGGTCGGGTACCGCATTTACCAAGCTACTGGGCCAGGTAACAGCTTCTCCCAAATTGGTCATACAACATCTACTTCTTACAATATTAACAGCGGAAACGCACGTTATTATGTAAAAGCAGTCGACTATTTCGGGAAGGAATCTACAGCTTCTGCAGAGTTAATCGTTGGCGATACAAAAAAAGAAGAACCAGAAACACCAGATAAAGAAAGCAATAAAGAAGCTGAAAATCCATCAAATGCTGACCAAGAAGAACAGCAAGCTGAAACAACGGATGAGACAGATAAGCAACCCGAAAACCCAGAAGATGATGATGACAAAGACAATACAGAAGAAAATCAAGATACAGAAGGTGACGATACACCAGAAGAAACAACCGAAGAATGACTTTTTTGCAGAAGAAAAGATACGATTCTCTACCAAAAACAAAAATCTCGTACCTACGGGGTTTTTGTTTTTCCATATATTATTGGAAAGCCAGGATTAATCTAATAGACGTGCCTCTCTCTTTTTTTCTAAGTAATATTGACAATACATTTATTTATAGATTTCACTAAAAATTCTGATCGTACTGTTGTATAATGATATGTAAGCGGATTATATAATTAGGTGGTGGGCTAATGAAACATGAAAAAAAGCATTATGCGCTAACAAGAGAAACACCAACAGAAACAATCACCATTGAAGGACCATTAGAGAAAGAAGAATTACAGCAATATAAATTCCATGAAGATTTAATTGCATTTCGACCGCCCTCAAAACAATTTGAAGCTATTTTGAATATCTCTACTTTTCCTGAAGGGCGCATTATCATAGCAAGGACAAATGACACAATTATTGGTTATGTTACTTATTTACATCCAGACCCTTTAGAACGTTGGTCTGAATTTAAGATGGATGAATTAATTGAGCTAGGCGCTATTGAAGTTATTCCTGCTTTTCGTGGTGCAAGAATTGCATCTGCGTTACTTGAAGTATCTATGATGGATGCATTCATGGAAAACTATATAATTATTTCAACAGAATACTATTGGCATTGGGATTTAAATGGTACAAAGCTTAGTATCTGGGATTATCGAAAAGTAATGGAGAAAATGATGGCTGCTGGTGGATTAGTCCCTGCTTCAACAGATGACCCAGAAATTATCTCCCACCCAGCCAATTGTTTGATGGTTCGAATTGGTAAAAATGTTTCTGAGCACTCCATCAAACGTTTCAATACGTTACGATTTCTACAAAGACATAAATACCGAAATATGCAGGGGGGATTATAATGCTAGTCGAAGAAATTATGAAAACAGAGGTTATCACACTACCTCCTACAGCGACTATACAAGAAGCACTGGATCTATTAAATCAACATAAGATACGCCACATTCCAATTATTGAAAATGATAATCAGGTCACAGGCATCGTTTCTGATCGAGATGTTCGGGATGCCAGTCCTTCCATTTTCGAATCCGCTACAGATAAACATAATTTACAACACGAAATACAATCCATTATGAGTCAACCAGTAATTACGATCCATCCATTAGATTTCGTGGAGGAAATAGCTAAAATATTTTACGATAAAGAAATAGCATGCTTGCCAGTTGTTAGAGAAGGAAATAGGCTAGTTGGTATTGTTACAGAAAAAGACATGCTATACACGATGATTCAATTAACTGGCACTCATGTACAAAGCTCTCATATTGAAATAAAAGTACCTCATCGGCCTGGTATCTTACCTGAAGTGACGGCTATCCTTGGCAAACGCAAAACAAATATTGTCTCTGTACTCGTTTATCCTTCTAAAGATGATCCAAATTATAAAATTTTGGTCTTTCGTATACAAACTATGAATCCACTCCCTGTTATTGAAGATCTTCGTGAGGCTGGTTACGAACTACTTGCTCCGAATCATATTGCGGGGCCAAATCGATGACGTGTACGGCTAAATTTGTGTTCTCTGATAACTTATTGCAATACCACTTTCACGAAGACCACCCTTTCAACCAAAAACGAGTACTGTTGGCAACGGAATTGCTACAAGCAACAGGCACTTTACCAGAAGACCGAATCATCTCACCCAGAATGGCAACGGAAGAAGAATTAAAATTATTTCACGATCATGCATACATTGAAGCAGTTAAACAAGCAAGTAAACGTATGCTTCCAGAACCAAGAGCTACTGAATATGGCCTTGGAACAGAAGATACGCCTATATTCCCAGCAATGCATGAAGCGTCTTCCTATCTTGTAGGAGGTTCCCTTACAGCTGTTGATGAAGTGCTATTAGGCAAAGCGACTCACGCATTGAATCTTGGTGGCGGTCTGCACCATGGATTTAAACGAAAAGCATCGGGATTTTGCATTTATAATGACGGTGCAATTGCTATTCGTTATATAAGGGAAGTTTATAATTTACGTGTTCTTTATGTCGATACGGATGCGCATCATGGTGACGGTGTGCAATGGGCATTTTATGATGACCCCAATGTGTGCACCTTTTCCATTCATGAAACAGGAAGATATTTATTTCCAGGTACAGGGAATGTTAATGAGCGTGGTATAAAGGAGGGCCATGGGTATAGCTTCAATCTGCCTATTGATGCATTCACAGAAGATGAATCGTTTTTGAATGCGTATACAACAGCGTTAACTCAAATTACAGCATTTTTTAAACCAGATATAATTATAACGCAAAACGGCGCGGATGCGCACTGTTACGATCCATTAACCCATTTATGTAGTACAATGGCTATTTACGAGCAAATACCTTTATTAGCACATCAATTAGCACATGAGTATTGTAACGGAAGGTGGGTTGCATTAGGCGGAGGGGGCTATGATATGTGGCGAGTTGTTCCCCGTGCTTGGGCGCAAGTTTGGAATGTCATGCACAATATGAAGCCTGCGAAAGGCGAATTGCCGACATCCTGGTTAGAAAAATGGCAAAAAGAGAGCCCTGTTACCCTTCCAACTCATTGGGAAGATGACCCTTCTATTGTTCCTGTCATTCCTAGAAAAGAAGAAATTTCTGAGAAAAACAATCTTGCTTTACAACAGTTATTGAAATATACTGCTAAACCTTCAGACCAGCTGAAGCTATACTGAAACTATAAGGGCTCTTTCATCTAACTTACAGACTCTAACTCTAAGACAAATATAATATACATTCTAGCTAAGAATGAGCCCATTTTTATAGTTAAAAAACCTTTCCTATAGTAAAAGAAGAAGAAGAAACTTTAGTCAGTTTCTCCTTCTTGCATTTTTTGCAAATTATTTTCTTCCAAAATAACAATTTCTACCCGACGGTTCTTACTCCAATTAGCTGATGAATTATTTGGCGCAACTGGCTTTGTATCCGCATAGCCAACAGAAGAAAACCGTGATTTATCAAAATGGTTTTCATTTAGTAGATAGCGGATCACACTTCCAGCTCTTGCTCCTGATAATTCCCAATTCGATGGGTATCTAAAATTAGAGATCGGCCTACTATCTGTATGACCTTCAACAAGTACAGGATTTGGAATATTATGTAGTAAAGAACTCACCTTATTTAAAAATGGCTTTCCTGATTCTAAAATAACTGCTTCCCCTGTATTAAACAAAAGACTGTCCTGCAAAACCAGTTCTACGCCTTGATCTGTTCGTGTGGCAGTTATCACATTATTTAAATCATTTTTATCCAAGTATGTTTCTACTTCTTGCAACAGTTGATCTAAAGAGGACCCTCCATCATCTTTACTAGCGTCCTTATCTGTTGTGTCAGGTAGTTGTGTTGGTGAGTCAAACTCATTAGACTGCTCGCCATTTTCTTTATTGCTTGATTGCTCAGTTGGATTTTCCATTGGGACCGCAGAAGGATAAAAATCAAAAATCATGCGATTACGAAATGATTCAGAAATAGCTTCGAACTTAACCAAATCAATTTGTGACATGGAAAAAAGCAACACAAAAAACACTAATATAAGTGTTACCATATCTGAATAAGTAACCATCCATTTCGGGGCACCCTTGTTGGCTGTTTTCTTGATTTGCCTACGCTTCATGAATACTTTCCTCCATGAAACCAGGTTGTTCATCAAGTTGTTGTTGCTTTTTCCGATCCTCATTAGATAAAAAAGCGCTTAGTTTTTCTTCTAAAATTCGCGGGTTTTGACCAGATTGAACACCAATAACACCTTCGATCGTAATTTGCTTCATAAACACTTCTTCTTCTGTCTTACTCTCTAATTTAGCTGCCATTGGAATAAAGACTAAATTTGCAAGTACAGTTCCGTAAAGTGTTGTAAGTAGTGCTACAGCCATACTTGGTCCGAGCGCAGTAGGATCTTGAAGATTATTAAGCATCAATACAAGACCTACAAGTGTCCCAATCATTCCCCAGGAAGGAGCATATTCACCTGCTTTTTCAATTAAAGCCCTCCCTCGGAAATGCCTATCTTCTACAGCAATAATTTCCGCCTCTAGAATGTCCTTAATAACTTCAGGTTCAATTCCATCCACAGCAAGCAAAATGCCTTTTTTTATAAACGGATCTTCTACTTCCTCTAGTTCATTTTCTAAAGCTAGAAGCCCTTCTCGTCTAGCCCTTTCAGATAAATGGACAAATAATGTAATTAATTCTGGTAGGCGCTGATCATGTTTATGAAAAGCTTCACTCAATACTTTTTTTGTCAGCTTAATTTGTTCGAATTTAAACGTAATGAGCATCGAAGCAACTAAACCACCAATTACAATGAAAATAGAAGAAATATCCAAAAACAAACCTGCTCCTTCAGACGATCCACTTTTGGAAACAATCGCTAACATAATCATGATGAAACCCATAGTAATGCCAAAAGGAGTTAATATATCGCGTTTTCTCATAGTTCTCTCTCCTCAGAATAGAAGTTGAATCATCTCTATTCCTTATATCGGCACCCTAGTTATTTTGTTGAATTTCTTTTTTCAATTCGATGAGGTAAAACTACCCTTTGTTCCTGAACTTCTTCTTTGTTCATATACTTTGTTAATAAGCGCATTGCAACTGCTCCAATATCATACATAGGCTGTACAATAGTGGATAGTGTTGGGCGAACCATCGTTGCTAATCGAGTATTATCAAAGCCAAATACCTCAATATCTTCTGGAACACGATATCCTTTATCTTGAATTCCATGAATAACGCCAAGAGCCATTTCATCAGAAGCAACGAAAACAGCTGCTGGTTTTTCATTTTCATCTAATAATTGATTTACTGCTTCAATACCTGAATTATAAGAGTAATCTCCTTTTACAATGAGTGACTCGTTTACAGATAAACCTGCTTCATTTATAGCACGGGCATAACCCTTATATTTCAGCTGATTGATATGTGTTTCTTCTAACCCTGATACAAACGCAGGCACTGATTTATTTTGCTCAATAAGAAATTGCGTAGCTTCATACGCCGCTTGTTCATAATCAATGTTTACAGAAGGAATTTCGTTATTTTCATCGTATGTTGCCGCCAACACAACAGGCACAGAAGAGCTTTTGAATTGCTGTACATGCTGATCAGAAATATTTCCTCCCATAAAAATAATGCCGTCAACTTGTTTTTCCAACATCGTGTTTATTAATTGAATTTCTTTTTCTTCATTTTGGTCCGAGTTACTTAAAATCATATTGTACTTATACATCGTCGCGATATCCTCAATTCCTCTTGCAAGTTCCGCAAAGAAAATACTTGATATATCAGGAATAATCGCTCCAACAGTTGTTGTCTTCTTACTTGCTAAACCTCTTGCCACAGCATTTGGTCGGTATCCTAAACGCTCAATCGTAGCTAGTACTTTCTTTCTTGTTGTAGGTTTCACATTTGGATTTCCATTAACGACACGAGAAACCGTAGCCATAGACACATTTGCTTCTCTTGCCACATCATATATAGTAATGTTATTCAATGTTTTTTCCTCCTATACTAATTATCGTTCTCTTTTTTCTATATCATACTCTACTATGAAAAATTTTTCAAAGCAAAAAAGGTTGAAGGCTTCTGATTGTCCTTCAACCTTTTTTATTCAGCATATTCTACTGGTTTTATTATAGAAAGGCAAGTAACTCGAAGCCTCCTAGTTCGCAATATTATAATACTAGGTACGATTAGCTTGTTAAGAAGAGGTGTTATCTATTCTATTATACACATTCTTCACATATTTACCAAGTAATATTCCTATTTTTATTTTACTTCATTCTTTCTGCCATATCTTTCATTTCTTCCATAAAACGGTGAAATGTCGGAACATCCATCTGTTGCGCGGAATCTGACAGTGCAACTGCAGGGTCTGGATGTACTTCAGCCATTACACCATCAGCTCCGATAGCAATAGCCGCTTTAGCTGCAGGTAATAGTAAGTCTCTCCGACCAGTTGAATGTGTAACATCGACCATAACTGGTAAATGTGTTTCCTGTTTTAAAATAGGAACAGCAGAAATGTCTAATGTATTTCGAGTTGCTTTTTCATATGTCCGAATTCCTCGCTCACATAAGATAATGTTTTTGTTACCACGGGATATAATATATTCAGCAGCATTAATAAATTCAGAAATCGTTGCTGATAAACCACGTTTCAATAGAACTGGTTTATCGACGTCACCAGCAGCCTTGAGCAATTCAAAGTTCTGCATGTTTCTTGCTCCAATTTGAATGACATCCAAGTAATCAAGTGCTTCTTCAATATGTGCTGGATTTACAATTTCACTAACTACTGCTAAATCATGCTCTTTAGCAGCTTTTTTTAAGATTTCTAACCCTTCGACACCCAAACCTTGAAAATCGTAAGGAGATGTCCTTGGTTTAAATGCTCCTCCTCGCAAAAGCTTTACGCCATGCTGTTTAATTGCTTTGGCAACTGTCGCAACTTGTTCATACCCTTCGACAGCACAAGGACCCATAATAAAATGAACATTACCATCTCCAATTGTTGCACCATTAATATCAATAATGGTATCTTCAGGCTTTTTCTTTCGTGATACGAGCAATGCTTTACGATGATCATCTTCTTGCAGTTCTAAACTGGCCTTGAATATTTCTTTAAAAATATGCTCAATCGTCGCATTTTCAAACGGCCCGTCATTACTAGAAGTAATTTGATCTAACATATCTCTTTCCCGCACAGGGTCAAACCGCTTCATACTTTGCTTTGCTTTGATGTCCCCGATTTGCTGAACTAGTTTTGCTCGCTCATTAATTAATTGCAAGATTTCTAGGTTTACTTTATCTAACCTATCTCTTACTTGATCTAATTCGCTCATTTTATATTCCCCCTATGCTTAGGTTTTTTAATAATTAGTGAATATTATAGCTAATTATATACCCTTTGTCGATTAATTTTTAAAATTCATGTATAATGAAGCGTATTCATTGTGATTTGCCTCTATTTTTAGAAACAACGGCACATTATTTGGTGTACTTAACCGCTTCGATTTAAAATGTAATGAAATACGATATACTTAACCATAAAAAGAGAGGCTTACCACTTTAGACTACATGTGGTAGATGATATGATAAGAATGGATTCATATTCGTTGTATGAAAGGATTATGCTTAATGAAAGAACAGATATTTGCCCTGGATATTGGTACACGTTCCGTTACTGGAATTATTTTAAATCAAGACAAGGAAGGTTTTGAAGTTATCGACTTCTGTATGATCGAGCACAATCACCGTTCTATGTGTGACGGTCAAATACATGATGTTGTTGCTGTTGCTAACACAATTAACCAAGTGAAAGAAAAGCTTGAACAATCACATGGGACATTAACTAAAGTCTGCGTTGCAGCTGCAGGACGCTCACTAATTACCATGAATGGCACAGCCACGTTATCCCTGCAAAATCAGCCTATTAAAGATTCTGAAATCGTTCAGCATTTAGAACTAAGCGCCGTGCAAGATGCTCTAGAAAAAGTGAGCCAACAAGAACAGGTTGCGAATACCTATCCATATTATTGCGTCGGTTATTCTGTTCTCCACTATTATATCGACGAACAGCAAATAGGTTCCCTCATTGATCAGCGTGGTGAGGTAGCAAGCACTAAAATTATTGCTACATTTTTACCTAAAGTAGTTGTTGAGTCCCTCTTAGCTGCGCTTTCCAGAGCTGAACTAGAAATGGAAGCTTTGACACTTGAACCAATTGCAGCAATGGATGTACTAATACCTGAATCAATGCGAAGATTAAATGTTGCTTTGGTTGATATAGGTGCAGGCACTAGTGACATCGCGATTACAAACCATGGAACGGTTGCGGCTTATGGAATGGTCGCAGTCGCAGGTGATGAAATTACGGAAGCTATCAGTGATACATATTTATTAGACTTCCCCGACGCTGAAACTTTTAAAAGGGCTATTGTGCAACATAAAGAAGCAAAAGCGCAAGATATTCTTGGCTTTGAAACGACCATATCTTATAAGCAATTAACCAAAGATATCACTTCTGCTATTGACTTTTTGGCTGCAAAAATCACGGAAGAAATTTTTAAATTAAATGGCAAGCCTCCAAAGGCTGTTATGTTAATTGGTGGAGGAAGCCTCACACCGAAGATAACAAAAATGATTGCCAAAAAACTTGAACTCCCCGAAAATAGAGTTGCTGTAAGAGATATTAGTGCCATTAAACAACTTACTCTTAATGAGAATTTACCTATCCAACCAGATTTCGTCACACCTATTGGTATAGCCATTGCTGCAAAACGGAATCCTGTTCATTATATTAGCGTCTACCTAAATGAACTTACACTAAGACTATTTGAAATGCGTACATTAACAGTTGGAGATTGCTTTATCCAAGCAGGGATAGATGTTCATAAGTGGTATGGAAGGCCAGGTGCTGCTTCGATTATTACTGTAAACGGAAGAAAAATCACTTTACCTGGGGAGTTAGGAGAGCCACCACAAATAATGTTAAACAGAACTGTGACTACCGTCGATAAACCAGTAAAAAATGGTGACTATATTCAAATTGAAAGAGGGAAAGATGGACAATCTGCTACCATTACCCTTTATGAATTGATTGGTGAAGTAAAACCAATGACCGTTTGGTTTGAAAATCATCAGCATACAATTTCTCCTACGTTTTTCGTTAATCAGCAACCAGCGAAAAAAGATGATGTAATTCAAGATAATGACATTATCGATTGGTTTCAGCCCAAGCGACTTCAAGATGTAATCAAACAATTGTCTAGTATCGAATATGATAGAATCAAGCCTTTTTCCATCTTTGTGAATGGAAAGGAAGTTCAACTTTCTATTGGAGAGGCGCAATTTTTCATTAATCAACAAAAAGTAGATCCCTCCCACCTTCTTTATGACGGTGATCATATTGAAATTATCCAAGGCAAGCAACCAAACGTGCAGGATTTATTAGCTCAAGAAGGAAAAAATTATTGGCGATCTATAACTGTATTCTTTAACGGAAAAAAAATTCAATTAAACCAACCAGCATATATAGTAAAAAGAAAAGACGAGCGATTAAAGGGAGATAGTTTACTTGATCGTGGAGATAAGTTGCAAATATCTACTCAGAATAATGGCTTTATTTATCAAGATGTATTTCAACATGTAGATTTAGACCTATCTTCAGCAAGCGGGAAATTCCAAGTTTACAAAAACAAGCAACCAGCTCAATTTCATGAAAGCATACAACCTGGTGATGAGCTAGAAATTATTTGGTCAGAATAAAAGATTTTCACAAGTTTTACGGCACGAATAGCATACAAGGTACTATTATGTTAAGAAAAACGTGGCTTATTCGCAAAAATTTATGGATTTATACTTTACTATAACGCCTAAAAAAACAAGCACCTACAAAGCGAGGTGCTTGTTTTCGTTTACACTATATGTTTTCACATAGCGATGAAGCCACGTTTTTCTATACGAGGAGGCAACATTTATTAATTTTTCTTTTCTAATTCTTCGGCTGCTTCCTCCATTGCTTCTGCAACGTTCTCTGCTTTTTCTAATGCTTCATCTTCTTTTTTACGCTTTTCTTTTAGTTTGGATTGTACACCTTGTGTTACATCTTTTGTTTTTTCTGCTGCTGTTTTTGTTACCTGTGATGTAGATTCCATTGCTTTTTTCTTTAAATCAGAACCAGTGGTATAAGCTTTGTCTTTCCAATTAGTTCCTTTTTCTTGAGCTACTTCTTTCCAATCATATGCTTTCTTCTTTACTTGATTAGCCCCCGTATTAATGTCATCACGGAATTCTTTTCCGGTTTTCGGTGTCATTAATAGAGCAGTCAATGCACCGACAGCTGCACCTATAAATGTTCCTAAAATAAAATCTTTACTATTGAACTGATTATCTGCCATTTATTATTCCTCCTACACTGTACTTATTTATTTTTTTTCTTCCATAGTTCCATTAAAGTAGTTCCCCATTTGATTGCTTGTGACGTTTTCTCAGGGTTCTTTTTTGCTGCTCTTGAAACACTATTTGTTAACTCTCTTAACGAATGATTAAATTCTGTTATTGTATTACCAACACCTTTAAAACCATCAAATAGACTATTTAATTTACTTGATTTTTGATTCATATCATCTGCTAACTGATTTGTTTTTGTTAATAATTGTGTTGTTTCTTCCGTGACTCCTTGCACTTGTTGTTCAAGACTAGATAATGTTTCAGATACATTATGTAAAGTTTCCCTTGCTGCTTTTAACGTAATAACCAAGTATACAACTAAAACCACAAATGCGATGGCTGCAATCACCGCGGCAATATATGCTAAAATTTCCATATTACTTCTTCACTCCCTTACTAACTTTATCATGTTGTCAACATAGCTTTAAATAATTCCCTTAATATTATCTAACGTATTAAACAAAGATTGTACATAAATTAAGTTACCCAATTGTGTTACAAATAAAACATGTGTAGATAGCTTATCGTTTTTCTTATTCTTTTCCTATAGTATTATTATTCGACAACAAAAACCATAATTCCTTTATTTATTCTAGAAAAACTTGGCTCGTCCCCAAGTCTTATGGCAAAATCTGTAGTTTTTCTTATACTATAAACCCTAAAAACTTTATACTTTCCTATAGTGTAATAAAATGAAAGAGTCTGCTTTTTCATCAGACTCTCCTTTATTATTTATGTGGTCAATATTTTTTCATATGCCTCTTGAAATTTTTGAATGTCGCCTGCCCCCATAAAAATAAGTACGCTATCGGAAAATTTCTGTAAACCTTTGGTATCTGTTAATTCTAATAGTGAACTATTATCCACTAGTTTTTGTAAATCATGAATGGTTAATTGACCACTTTCTTCCCTTGCTGAACCAAATATATCACATAAATAAACATGGTCTGCTTGTGATAAGCTATCAGCAAATTCTTGCAAAAATGTTTTTGTTCTTGTAAATGTATGTGGTTGAAAAATCGCTACAATAGATTTATTTGGATATTTCTTTCGGGCTGAATCAATAGTAGCGTTTATTTCCTTTGGATGATGCGCATAGTCATCAATAAGTACCTGATTTCCTATTCGTTTTTCAGTGAATCTCCGCTTAACACCGCCGAAACTAGCCAAATGCTTCATGCACTCAGCGTTTATTCCTTCATAATGGCATATAGCAATTACTGCTAATGCATTCAATACGTTATGATTTCCATACATTGGAATAGAGAAAGTTTCATAATACGTATTCCTGACAAATACATCAAACGTTGTTCCGTTCTCCGTTTCCATTACATTTTGAGCTTGAAAATCGTTCGTATCAGTAAACCCATAATAAACAACAGGAACTTTTGCTTGTATCCGTTGTAATTGTTCATCATCACCACAAGCAATAATACCTTTTTTTACACGTTCTACCATAGATTGAAAAGCGCTAAAAACGTCATCAATACTTGTAAAATAATCTGGGTGATCAAAATCAATATTTGTCATAATCGCATAATCGGGTTCATAACGTAAAAAATGACGGCGATACTCACAAGCCTCAAACACAAAATACTTGCTATCCACATGCCCCTTACCTGTGCCATCTCCAATTAAATAAGAAATGGGAAAAGAACTACTCAAGACATGACTGAGCAGACCAGTCGTTGATGTTTTACCATGTGCGCCAGTAACTGCAATGCTTGTATATTGCTTTAGCCATTCTCCAAGAAATTCATGATAACGATAGAAGGTTACGCCTAACCTTCTTGCTTCTTTTATTTCTAGATGGTTATCAGAAAATGCATTCCCAGCGATAACCGTATAATTTTCTTTGATGTTACTTTCTGCAAAAGGAAAAATGGGAATATTCTTTTCTTCCAATGCTTCTTGCGTAAAAAATCGTTTCTCCACATCTGACCCTTGCACATTCTCTCCAGAATCATGCAGGATTTGAGCAAGAGCACTCATTCCTGTTCCCTTTATACCAATAAAATGGTAAGTTGTCATAAATGAACCTCCAAATTGTTGTAAAAAGATTCAATCCTCTTTTAACTATTTTGCACAGTTTCTTATTATAGCAAATTCTTTTCCAGATGAGAAAAGAAAACCTGTTTTTTAAAGTTTACTTACAAGCCCTTGTATCTTTAACCTCTACCAAAGCGATTAGGAATAGAATTACGTTTGTTCGGTATAAGGAACTTTTTCTAACCGTGGATTTGGTCTATATCGTCTTCCTTCTTTTGCTTCTTGTGTACCATTCAAAAGTACATTGTCGCCTGTGAAGCCAATATTCAATTTAAGTAAGCTTCTACCTACACCATACATATCCACAGGAACGCCTAGCTTTTCAAATTCTACAATACGATCTTCTGTAAATCCACCACTAACCATAATTTTCACGTGTGAGAACCCTTCTTCATCCAATGCGTTTCTTAGCGCAAAAATGAGCTCTGGATTAACTCCCCTTGGGTCAAATGTCCCCATTAAATGATGGTTGCGTAGAAAGTATTTGTCAACTAATGTACGTGACGTATCTAGACGAACAGACTTTAATTCATTGCCAAATGCATGTGCCACTTTCAGAGAATCTGTGATTACATCATTATTATAGTCAACAAGTGCTGCTAGATCATCCTCAGGGAATAATTCATGATATGCTTTACAAGCTGCGACAATATCCCCGCGGAACATCTGGATTAACGCATGAGGCATGGTTCCCATTCCTTCTTTTCCCCACCATTCATTCATCGCGTGTGTAGCTTGCGCTGTTGATCCACCAATGAATGCTGCATAACCATCTCCAGCTTGTTGTGTATAATGATCATCACGGTCTCCCATAAAAATGACTGGCTTTTGTTTCCCTGATGTCCGGGCCGCTTTTACCACATTATATACATTGGTTGCGACAGATGTTCTTCTAGACAAAATCCCATCAATAATGCCCTCTAAAAAGCCAAATTGATGATAAGCCCCAGATACAGTTAACACAGATTCATACGGTCTAATCTTGTCTCCATCTTTTAATGAATGGATTTCCAGTGTCTCCGCATTATCCGCAAATTTATGTAATAAAGCTATTGCTTCATCCGACCCACATAATACCGCATCGTTTTTTTGAAAAAATTGCATTGTCACTTGGTTGTTAGGTAATTTTTTTGCAGCTATCTCTCTTGTTTTCAAAAAATATACTGCCGAGAACCAGCCTTCCTTAATGCGCTCATCAAATTTGAAGGTTTTGTTTGTCAAACGTTCAATTTTCCCATTTAGCTTTTGTTCAATTTCCTTCATAGTGTCAGTTTTCTCCCTTTATATGTGATCATTAAACATATCATATAAAAAAATCGTGCCGGAAACAAGAATTAGTGTCCACTACAAAAACATAGCTATCCCAAAAAAGACAAATGTGTTAGAAAAAGATACTGTTTTATGTTATAGCTCAGCGTATTTTTTGCAAATCGTAATACAAAAATCCCATTCAGTAGAAGTTACTGTTCTTCTACTGAATATTTCTACAACAAGGGTATTACGTAAGCTTTTAATATGGAGATGATTACTTTAATTCAATGCAGTAACTTGCACGTACTTGGTAACTTTGGTAATACTAGCAAGAGGATATGCCAATGAATAGGCAAGCTGCAACAAATTTACTTTTGGCATGAAGTTGTCCTATATCATGTCCTCCACTTGTGTTGACGTAACTAAAACTTCTCTCGGCTTACTACCGTTTGGCCCCGATATAATCCCCCGCTGTTCGAGCGTATCAATTAATCTAGCAGCTCGATTGTAACCTATTTTAAAATGACGTTGCAACAAAGATGTGCTGGCTCCATTTTGCTCTAGCACAAATAAAATAGCATCTTTTAAAAGATCATCTTCTTCCTCTTCTGTATGGATTTGTTCTAGTAACTGTTCTTGTTCAAATAAATAATTAGCAGGGGCAATACTTCTTGCGTAACTTGCCACTCTGTCGATTTCATCATCAGATACAAATGGTCCTTGTAGACGAACCGTTTTTCCAGAACCATTCTCTATAAACAGCATATCCCCTTTTCCTAGTAGCTTCTCTGCCCCGCTTGTATCAAGTATAGTTCTAGAATCAACTTGAGAAGACACACTAAAGGCAATCCTTGTAGGTATGTTAGCCTTTATTAATCCAGTGATCACGTCCACAGAAGGCCTCTGAGTTGCTAATATTAGATGAATTCCACAAGCCCTTGCTTTTTGTGCAATTCTACTTATCGCATCTTCTACATCTTGTGGGGAGACCATCATTAAGTCTGCCAGTTCATCAATGACAATAACAATAAAAGGAAGCTTATTCTCCATCTGTTGCTGTTTGACCATTTTTTCATTATATCTCTCTATATCACGGACGCCTTCGTGAACGAATTTTTCATAGCGTTCTTCCATTTCAGCAACAGCCCATTTTAAAGCAGCGGTAGCAGCTTTCACATCTGTAATAACCGGTGAAACAAGATGAGGGATTCCGTTATAAGGAGCCAATTCCACCATTTTAGGGTCAATAAGTAAAAATTTCACTTCTTCATGGTGGGCTTTATACAATAAACTAATTAAAATTGTGTTAATACAGACACTTTTCCCAGACCCCGTGGCACCCGCGATTAAACCATGAGGCATTTTTTGAATATTGGTAATTAAAGGTTCTCCTTCTATACTTAGGCCTAAAGCAATGGTTAACGGTGAATCGCTTTTTTTAAAGGCTTCTGTTGCAAACACGCCTTGTAACCCTACCATTTGTGGTTTTCTATTCGGTATTTCTATCCCAATAGTATTCTTACCCGGAATGGGCGCTTCAATTCGAATATCTTTTGCAGCCATATTTAGTTTTAAATCATCACTTAAGTTTCTCACTTTGCTAACTTTAACCCCAAGCTGCGGTTGAACCTCAAATCTTGTAACGGAAGGGCCTTGGGTAACATTTACTACTTTTGCTTGGACATTAAAATACTTTAGCGTTTGTTCAAGAAGCTGCTGTTGTTCATCCAACCATGCCTTATCATCTGAGGAATGATCCTCTATATCATTTAATAAATGCAAAGGTATTTCCTTCACAGCGCTGTGCTCCGTTATCGTATCAGCTAACTCATTTGTCGATTGGCTAGACCGTGTTTCCTCAGCATTTCTATTCTGTTTTTGCTTTGTTCGATCCCATAAGTTTTTCTTATCTCTCGGTGTCATCATGACATTAAATGGAACATTATTTTTTCCCATTTGCTGTTGTCTTCGTCTTTGTGATAAACGATTTTCCCGTTTTGGTTCTGTTTTTGTTTGATTCGTTCGTTTATCTTCTTTCTGTTGGTCATCATCGCTCCGTTCTTCTTTCATTACCGTTGCAGCGGATTCTTGCTTAGCTTCTACTTGTTCTTGTGTATCTTCTTGATCAAAAGCCTCAGATGCGCTCTGGTTTTGTTCATTAGCTATACTTGCATCTGTATGCTTTTCTTGCTTTTCCAATATTGCACTTTGATACGTTTCTTCTTCTTTTAGGTCATTTATTGTTTCCTTCTGTTCAAAGTTTGTTTCTTTCGTGTTCCGCTTGGAATAACTCTCATTTTGTAATTTACTGTTTGCCAATTGCTTTACATCTTCTATTGCTTGTTTACGTAGATAAGCAGGAACTTCAGTATCTACAGATTTAATTTCCGTTCTAGATGACTCCTCCTTCAATGCTTCCAAATCTTTAAATGGATCAACCTCCTGCTTACGCTTATAGGCAGGAACTTCCTCTATTACTTTCGCCTTGTTTTCATTTCGTGGGTGAAAACCATATATAGGTGAAGGAACTTCTGTTGGCCGAAATGGTTGGTCCGGATTTTTTTTATATACTTTATGCTTCGAATGTTCATCTTTATAGCCTTGCACCGTTGTATGTCTCGGATTAGAATGATTCACATCCCTTCTTCGAAATGCTGGTGTATCATATTTAGATACGTCATCTTCTGTTGATTTGGAAAATGTGTGACCTTGTATGCTTGATTTTGATTGTTGTGTTTTTGGATTACTTCTATTTTCAACTGCTTCATTTTTGTCAGAATAACTACGATGCTGACTCGTTTCATTTCCTTTATCCGGAACTACAGGAAAGCGAAATGATTTTTTTGCAGGATATTGATACATCATTTTGGCCTCAGGATGATGTCTATCTGGTTGCTGCATATCTTCATCTCGATGATTTTCTTCATCACTTATAAAAAGGCGCTTTATTTTTTTCTTCCAATTATCCCACATTTCTACTCACTCTTTCTTTATATTAAAACTGTCTTTATCCATTGTAGCAGTTTTTTAGTCCATATTGAAAATTATTTTCATAAATGATAGAAACAATAAAGTCAAACTGGTATCTCAACAATGAATAACCATTTTCAAAACACTTTCAGAAAAAACTTATTACGAAAGGCTCTATGATCAAAGCCTTCGTTTCATTTATAGCCAAAAGCTATACTTTCCTATGCTCGAACGTTGTAGACTTGTCCAGACCGCATCTTTCATTTCTTAAAGTGAAGAGCTTACAACACCGATATTCCGATAAAACTTTATACTCCCTATAGTGAGAAAAAACAACCTTATGCACAGGTTGTTTTCTTTGTTAGATTAAATGTTAAATGCTGATCCAACTTCATAGGAATTATTTAAAACATATATACCTTTTTCCTTTGGTGGATTTGGTAAGCCTAATTCCTTTTGCGAGCAGATCATGCCATTAGAAGGCACCCCTCTTAATTTAGTTGGCTTGATTTTCAACCCACTTGGCATCGTTGCACCTACTTTTGCCACGACAACGTGTTGACCAGCTTCTACATTTGGCGCCCCGCAAACAATTTGCAATACTTCATCACCTACATCCACTTGGCAAACGCTCAACTTATCTGCGTTTTCATGTTGTTTTTTTTCTTGAACATAGCCAACCACAAATTTAGCGCTTAAGTCAAAATCAAGGTCATCATTTAATTGATGCGTTTCAAAAAGCTGTTGTATTTCTCTTAGTATATCTTCTGTTAACGCCATTTTTCCTGCTTGTAGAAAGGAAAAATGCTTAGAAGCTTGAAAAATATTATAGCCTATAACTTTATTATGCTCATTCGTTATTCGTACAATGTCACCTATTCTATCATGCTGAATTTGGTAACGATTTCCTTCTTTCAACGGTATAATCAATACATCACCAATACCATCAACGTTATAAAATATGTTCATCCTTCTCATCCTTTTTTTACTTTAATTGTCTTTTTCTGGTCTATTCTTAGCAAGTATAAATATTGGTTCAAGATGTTTATCTTCGTAAATCATTGGCAAAGAAGTAATGGGGATTCTACCTTCAGCGAAAAATTTCATCGTCATTTGCGCTAAAACATCGTACCCCATTTTATTTTGCACATCTGCAATAATAAATACATCTTGGTGTGGGACGGCAACTGCCATTTCCCCTTTACTATTTGCTTTCATTTCCTCCAAAAACGCTTCGTTCAAAATTCTACTAGCGTCATAGCCATCTTGGGAAGCAAGAAAATAGAAATCATTATCTGCTACTTGATCATGCTTATAATCTACTGGCAAAGAACGTAAATTAAATGATGCAATCTCATCAATTCGCTCCTCTGACCAACCTTCTTTTTCAATTAGCGATTGGTCAATTAAACGGTACGATTTCCCTAGATCAATAGCATAGAAAATACGTGTTTCAGCCGTATGTTCTTTATAAATAAGCTTATTATTGGCATTCGTTTTAGTTGGAAATGAGGTAGACCGGATAACTGGAAATATCTGTTTTTCCATACCTTCCAATTGTTGTTCTTCGTTCATAATTCGTAATGCTTCTTTTACATGATCCTCTAAATCATCAATGACTGATTCGCCTTTTTGATTATATTTCGCTACAACATTTGGTAAAGTAATAGTAATTCCTTGTTTCGATGCTTTCCATTCTACCCGAAAAGTATCTTTATCGCGATTATACGTCGTTTGCCAATTGTCATTTTGAAACCGTTCATCTAATAGCTTTTTTAATTTGATACTTGTCATTTGCATATTGCTCGCTCCTTACTTTAAGCTAGAATTTTAGCTCGGAAGACCGTCCATAAATTGGATAATCTCTTCTTTTGTTTTTCGATCTTTACTTACAAATCTCCCTACTTCTTCTCCATCTTGAAACGCAAGAAAACTAGGAATGCCAAAAATAGAATAATCTTGACAAATATCCATAAATTCATCTCTATCTACTTTTATAAACAAATAATCAGGATAAGCTACTTCAATTTCTGGCAATATGGGCTCAATTACCGTACAATCTGGACACCATCCTGCTGTAAAATAAAGCACAACCTTCCCTTGATTTATTACTTGTGTAAATGATTCTTGTTTCGTCAACGTTTTCACGGTTATCTACTCCTTCAATGTATATATTAAGTTATATTGAAAACACATGTAACTTTGTTTCCATTCACAGGACGTTTTATCTGTATGCTAACTACAGGCAATACTTGTCTCACACACACTATCCTCCGTCTCCACCAACGTTCTAGTTTTTCAACATCTATCTTACTATGAATTAGGATAAAATTAAAACGACTTGAACTTGAATACTCTTTTAAATAAGTTTTGCAAGCATGGTTTCTTTCAACCATTGTACTTAGAAGCTAACACGATAACCCTAACATTACCCCCTCTATAGCGAGGTAAAGGTATCGCTTGTTATTCAGTTAACTTTGTCAACTCGCTTCTTTCAAGCAATTATGTCCGGACTAAAAACGACGGAACTTCTCAAACGCACTGTTTTCAGTTACGATAGATGTAATTATACAAGGAGGAGATATGATGGAACTTACTGTCTATTTAGCTGGTCAAATACATGATAACTGGCGCGGTGAAGTAAAAAAGTTGGCAGAAACAAAAGAACTGCCGTTACAATTCGTTGCCCCGCAAACCAATCATGAAAGATCTGACAATATCGGAGAAGCTATTTTAGGAAAACAACCTGATTCTCTCTACAAAGATGAGGCTGCCTCAAGCATTAATAATTTTCGTACGCAAGTATTAATGGAAAAAGCTGATATTGTTATCGCACTCTTTGGGGAAAGCTATAAACAATGGAATACAGCAATGGATGCAAGTCAGGCAATTACGTTAAATAAACCTACAATAATTATTCGACCGAAATCTTTAATTCATCCTCTCAAGGAACTGTCGGAAAAAGCAAATGTGACCGTTGAAACTGTGGAGCAGGCTTTAGACGTCATTGCATACATTTTTGAATAAACGGATTTATAACCAGTGGGATTTTCTCCCACTGGTTGCCCAATAATCAATTCATTTTTCTAACTTACAAGGCTTGGCGTTACGTTGCTCTAACCTCTATTGGTATAAACTTCTTTCTATACGTTCACAGTAAATCCATCGGTGCTCTACATTATCTACTAATAAATAATAACGTCGACACGGTTAAATCAGTTTACAAATTAGAATAACAGCATATAAGCCCGTAGATAACTACAGGCTTTTTATAATGCAACATATGTAGTATTTTAGAGCTGATTATATTCCCATTGTCCACGCAATAATTCTATCACATGAGAAAACATGTCTATCCTAGATATTCGCTCTGCTGTAAAAATACCAATTGCTCCTTCTTTTTGTCTAACTTGCTTTCGATGGGCGAATGCATCCATAACTTCACCAAGTTCTCTGCCTTTTAGAAGTTCCTTGGTAATTTCTTGTGGCAAAAGAATGCGAGCACCGCTAGCTGTATAGAGTTGATCCGGTAACGCTAGCGCTCCCCAATTACAAAGGTATAATTTATTACCAATAAACATGACGCCACCTTCTAGTCCGATCCCAAATGTATTTGTTTCCCCTTGAATACAGTGAAGGGCACGATGAATCGCGCCCTGCTTCGTCTCTTCATCAGAGAAGGGCTGTGCTGACACTCCTGATGAAGCGCCTTTGGATGTAATAGAAGCATTTGGAAAAACTTTTTCGACAGCTTTAATTTTTGCTTTATTCTTTGAACCAATTATAATCCTCATTTGCTTTATTACCTTTATATCCATTAAACGGAACGATGGATGTTATCCAGCGTTGTTTGATCTGTTGATTTGACAAGCTTGATTAGTAATTCTTTAGCAGCTGCATAATCGTCCACATGTATAATAGAAGATGATGTATGAATGTAGCGCGAGCATATACCGATGACTGCAGAAGGAACGCCTTGGTTTGCTACATGGACTCTACCTGCATCTGTTCCACCTTGCGAGATAAAATATTGATAAGGTATATTGTTGCTCTCTGCTGTATCGAGAACAAAATTTTTCATGCCTTGATGTGTAATCATTGTTCGGTCAAAAATACGCAATAATGCACCCTTACCTAATTGCCCAAATTCATCTTTTTTCCCTGACATATCATTAGCAGGAGAAGCATCCAATGCAAAAAATATGTCTGGTTGAATTTTATTAGCTGCAACTTGTGCACCGCGCAAGCCAACTTCCTCTTGTACTGTCGCACCTGCATACAATTCATTCGGTAAGGCATCTTTTTGCACTTCTTTTAACAATTCAATCGCTAATCCACAACCATAACGGTTATCCCATGCCTTAGCCAAAATTTTGTTACTATTTGCCATCGGCGTAAATGGCGTTAAAGGGACAATCTGTTGCCCTGGTTTAACACCTATTTTTTCAACATCCGCTCTATCATCAGCACCAATATCGATGAGCATATGTTTTATTTCCATCGGCTTTTTGCGTTGCTCATCTGTTAAATTATGAGGTGGAATTGAACCAATTACACCAACAACTGGCCCATTATCTGTTATAACTTGTACTCGCTGAGCAAGTAATACTTGATTCCACCAACCACCTAATGGCTGAAAACGTAACATGCCATTATCTGTTATTTGTGTCACCATAAAACCAACTTCATCCATATGACCTGCTACCATAACTTTAGGTCCTGATCCTTTTTTTACACCAAATATTCCGCCTAAATTATCTTGCATGATTTCATCGGCATATTTGGATAACTCTTGTTTCATAAATGAACGCACAGCATGTTCATTGCCTGACGCACCTTGAAGCTCTGTCAATTGTTTAAATAAGGACAATGTTTCTTGATTCATTCCTGTATCCCACCTTCAATTTATGTATAGTATTAAGTATACTTGAAGGAATGCTTAGATTTCCAGTATTCTTCTTTGCGTAAAAAGATATATCCATATTATTTTCATATTACATATGCACGTTTCTTTTTTCATTTCAAGGAATTTGCCCCTGTCTCATTAAAGAGCCTACTACATATCATCCATATAAATTATACTTTGAAAACATCTACTTAGCTTAGCAAACTTATATATATCAATACCTTAATTTTCCTTGATGATATAGGTATATCTAGTGTTTATAAACCGATGCTATTGACTATAGTATATAGTTACTGCTAATCAGAGGCTTTAACCAGCAGTCTTCCATATATTAAACGGAGCATTTTTTATTTTCTATTTTATTCTAAATACGGTATACTAGCAGATAAGAAACTGTAAAGCGATTACTTAAATTGATAGTAAGAGGTGAGTAATAATGGGTGTAAAAAAAGCAGTTATTGCTGCAGGGCTTGGCGTTGCTGTAGGCTACCTTGCAAAGCAACAACTGGATCAAATGCAAAAAGTTACTCCTGAGAAAGCATTAAACCATGCAAAAGAAACATTTAAGAAGCAAGGGCCAATTAGCGGTTCTTGGATTTATATGCAACCACAAGAAGTAGAGAAAAACGGCCTTCTCTACGATGCTTATCGTGGTGGAGTTACACGGAATTTAGACGGGGAAAACAAGCAGTATGAATTTTATGTAGATGTTGAAACTGGTGCGGTGATTGACGCCGTACAAACAACATAAACAGGTTTAGTACTTATCAAATAAGTGAAATAGGTTAACCTATTTCACTTATTTGGCTTTGATACATACAGAAGTTACGACTCTGCTCCATATACTACTTACGTACTAATTGATCCACGCAATTTCCCAGTCCATTAAATTTTATCGCTCGATAATACACATCGTGATAAAATGTATACCATGCCTGCCTTTGATATCCATAAGCCATCCATTTTTCCTTTTGATAAACAGAAGTTACCGGATAATCATCATAGGCTAGTACCCATAATTTATTTTGATGTGCATAGGTTGGCATAATGTCCGCCATATGAATCCAACATGTATCTCCTTCTTCAAAAACAATAACGCTATGACCATCACTATGACCGCCGCTATGAATCATTTTTAACCCATCTGTAATTTCGATTTCGTGTGAAAATGGTTGAACTTGTTTTTTTATTGCTTCCCAATTGCTCTTCCAATAAGTATTTTTAGATCGAATATTTGGGTTTCTCATTTCCTTCCATTCTATATCTGTTACATAAATGACAGCTTTTTTAAATACAGATTCATATGCATCCGCCGCCACAGGAAAAGTTAAACCCGATGCATGATCAAAATGCATATGCGTCATTAAAATACCATGGATATCATTTGGTGCTAATCCAAGGACAGCCAAATCATAAACAACCTTTGACTGCTCTGTAACCCCAAAGTTTCGCTGTTGCTTCTCTGTCAATTTATTTTGCCCAATTCCGCTATCAATCAAATAATTTCTTCCATCCAGTTGTAATAGTATCGGATCTGTTCGTAACTCAATTTGATTCCACTCGTTTGTCGGGTACTTTGACTGCCATAGTACTTTAGGTACTACTCCAAACATCGCCCCTCCATCTAAATGGATTACTCCTCCTTGAAGCCATGTCAAAGTTGCTCTTCCTAGCTTTAACTTCTCCATCCAATCCCTCCCTAAAAGCAAGAAAACTTGGCCTACCATCAAATCTTTTTAGCGGTAGCTGTAGTTTTGCTTATGCTATACTTTAAACTTTTGTACTTTCCTATAAAGCAAAAAAGAAAACGCATTCATTTTATTATACATCTTATCAGAACCTTATTGATTTCGTAAAATACTTTTCACTTACAGTGCCTTAAATGATAAACATACTTATAAGTAATAGAAATGGTTTTTTTATTAGAAATAACTGGATTATCTCCAAGTCTAAAAACACCATTTCCTTATACCATAAACCTTCAATTGTATATTTTCCCAAATGCAAAAACAGCTTAGCGAGTGTACAACAAACTCGCCAAACTGTTACAGGTTTACAGACTCCGTATTCTTTACGCGACAACGATATATGGGTTGCCCTTTTGCTGTAAATTTTTCTTCATATTCCGTCATCCGATTTGTAGGATCATCTATTCCATGCAAATCTAGATTCACTTCTTCTATTTGCAGTCCATTTTGTGAAAAACTTTCTAATGAATATTCAAACAATCCCATATTATCGGTTTTTAATACAATTTCACCGTTTGGTTTTAAAATTTGTTGATATTTTTCTAAGAAAGTATAATAGGTTAATCTTCGTTTTTCGTGCCGATTTTTTGGCCAAGGGTCTGAAAAATTTAAATAAATCAAGGATAATTCGTCTCTTGCAAACAAATCCGTTAAGTTTTCAGCGTTAACATGGATTAAGCGAATATTCGGCATTTCTGCATCAACAACTTTTTGAGCAGCCGTTACAATAATACTTTTTGCTACTTCAATACCGATAAAATTAACATCTGGGTATTGTCTAGCCATTTCAACGATAAATTGCCCTTTACCTGTTCCTATTTCAAGGTGAATAGGAGCATCATGATTCGTAAACACTTCCTGCCACCTACCGTTATAGTTGTAAGGATTGGAAATAACCGTGTCTGCATGTTTTTGTAAAAAATCATCCGCCCACGGCTTATGTCGCTGACGCATATATAAAATCCTCTCTTTCTGTTTTCAAGTATAGAAAAATAAATGTGAATCATACTATATTTAGAGGTGATTTGATATGGAATTAAATACAAATAATCAACTAACTTTGCTTATAGATTTATTAGACGAACATCGAACCGACCTTTGTGGTAGTGTCTCTGAATATCAACAAATAACCAGACTTGTGAAGTCTCTTATGCAAAATAGTTCTATTTCCAATCAAGAGATACAGGAGTTACTTCCTGAAATTTACGACTACGGGAAGAACGGTGAATCTTCACAAAATATGGAAGCACATATTGTGGCCAACAATACACAGTTAGCTGCATGGATTGATGCGCTTCATCAAACAAATTTACATTAATCTTTCTATTTGTTTATTCAAAATATCTAACTCGTTTAAACGGTCTACAAACTTAGCATCTTCATCACGTTCTTTATGCCAGCATAAGTAATGTAGAGAATCCAGTAATAGATACCAATGCATACGCCCAAACAAATGATTATCTGTTGCAATACCGTATTGTCGCAACCACTCATTCCAATTTTCTTGGGGAATATACCAATTGAGAATCATTCCATAATCTACAACTGGATCAGCAATCAATGCACTGTCCCAATCGATAAGATATAAATGCCCTTCCTCTGTCAGTAGTAAATTATTATGATTCAAATCTCCATGACAGACAACAAGTTTTCGCTTCCTTGTAATAGGGAGCAGTTTTTCTAAGTATTGTAACGCAATAACCACTTGTTCATGTGTATGATGTAAATTCGTGCGTTGCAAACGTTCCTTTATAATATCATAGCTTTCGTCTGATGTAATAGGTTTTTTCCCTAAACGCATGAGCATATGTAACAATTCAGAGGACTGGTGAATTTTTCGTAATAAATCAGCAACGCGTAAATGTTGCATTTCAACTGGTTTTAACTCTCTTCCCTCTAGCCACTCCTGAGCTGTAATGACGTCACCATTTTCCATTCTTTTTGTCCAGATTAATTTTGGAACAATTCCCTCCGCCGATAAGACGGCTAAAAACGGAGATGAGTTACGTTTTAAAAATAATCGCTGGTTACCTTTCGTTGCCAGATAAGCGTCTCCTGTAAGCCCACCTGCTGGAGCTATTTCCCACTCACTACCTAGAACTCGCTTCAGCCAGTTCACCATAAATTCCTCACATCTTTCAAATTTTAGCGTTCAATAATATATTTTATCTATATTTGTACAAAAATACAAATCTGAATCTATTATTTGCTTTTCAACAAATCAACTTCTTTTAGAAATAGCACCCAACTCACTGTTATCCAATTAGGTGGTCTAACATTATCCTTTATAATTATAAAGAATGTTACATCATTAAAGATACTGTTATAACACGTTTCTGTTCAATGCATCAGAACTATTTAAAAATAAACCTTACCAGTAAATAAATAAAAAGTTATGTATGCTCTTTTCATGATTAGTAAAATTTGGCATATCTATAAGCCTTACTTTCCTATAGTGTCAGCAACTATTATTTTTAAAATTCTTCGCCAACAAACTCAAACGAATCTCGCTCTTCTTCCCATTCTGGCCTTTTAACCGCGGTGGTTTGCACATGTTTTAATAAACGTTCTGCTACTTTTAACTGCTCATTTTTTAATGGAGAAGTAATCTTTCTTTTTTGCGCAAACCAATCTTGATATTGGTGACTACCGATAATTTTAGTTTGGAATGGTTCCGTTACAAACTGGACAGGGTTTGATTTAGCTAGAATAACTTTTGTAATGGGAAAGTTTAAATCATAATGAGAAAGAATTCCTTTTATAATATTTTCCGTCCGCTTTAAAGCGATATGTGGATTTAATAATGTTTCCCTATGATCTCCCTTTTCTACTATCCATGTTCGTGTATCCTGCGCTATAAATGTCGCACCGATTTCTTCTTTTATCTGACTAATTATTTCAATTCCTATTGGTGTTATTAAAATTATCTCACATTCAACCGGCGCTTTTTTAATCTCGAATATCGGATAATACAAAATTAAATAAGTATCAGGGAACCGTTGTAAGAAATACTTGATTTCCATGTCATTGTGCCAGTGTTTATCAACAAAAGAAACCTCTGTTACCGTAGACGTAGCCCATTTCATTTGTAAGTGTAATAATTTATTTAAATAATACTGCTTTAGGCCTTGTTCCGTTTCTGGGAGGGTCAGTTTCTCATCTTCTTCATGAGAAACTTCCTCTTTTTTTGATTTGCGCTTCCACACTTTCCATCTTGAATATTGCTCGACCTGATCTACTATTTCTGTCTCATGTAATGGTGGCAAGCTTTTTTCTTTTTCCCACATCTCTTTCAAATGACGCCAGTTTTCTTTCTTTAAGCGAATAAATTGACTTGGGTAGCGATAAGGATTCCATTCGTATCTAGAAATATAATCTTGTAATTTAATTAATTGTGCCAGTGTTTTCACCCCTTGCTTTTAGCTTATACAATAAGCCTTTCGTATATTACTTTTCTATAGTGTAAAATGAGCTTTTACTTTATACTTCGGCTGTTGATTTGGAAATGTTTGATATAATACGAAATGATCCACATACAATAACATTACTGGGTAATCCTTATTTTTCACTTCGGTTAACATCTCATTGCCTACATGAGCTGATCCATCCCATTTTTTAGCTAATGTAATGTGAGGAATATACGACCGTTTTTCCGCTAAAAAACCTTCTGCTTTTGCTTCAAACTCAACCTGATTTACTAGCTTTGTTAACGTATCATTTAATTGTACTTTCGAATAAATTACCCTTGGTCTTTCAAAAGAGCCAAAAGTATCTACTCCACCTACTGTTAAATAAAAAGGTAAAAAATGAACTCGTTGTAGTCTGTTGATCAGGTGGCATACTTTACTATCGGATACAGGCCCTAAAAACTTTAAAGTAATATGAAAGTCAAGCTTATTTGTCCACTCCCTATAAGGTAGCTTCTGTTTTAAGAATGTCTGCATATCGCTACACATAACTTGAACTTCTTTAGTTAACGGAATGGCGATAAAATAATGTGGTAACCTTGCCATTATGAGCCTCCTTAATAAAATCCCCTATAGAAACATACGTAAAGTTTATGAATTCTGTAATAACTTCACTTCTTCAACACGCAACTGCCTATATTCTCCTTTTTTAAGAGCCTTATCAAGGTGTAATTTCCCCATTGTTGTCCGTTTTAAATATGCTACCTGTTTATCAACAGCTCGAAACATTCGCTTAATCTGATGATACTTCCCTTCAGTTATCATAATTTCAACTTCTGATTGTGCAGCTTGCTTCAAAATACGTAATGTTGCAGGTTTTGTTCTATAGCCATCATCCAATGTCACACCGTTGGCAAAAGCCATGCAGTCAGCTTCTGTTACCTCCCCTTTAATTTTTGCAAAATACGTTTTCGTTACATGCTTTTTGGGAGACAATAACTCATGTGCTAATTGACCATCATTCGTTAATATAAGCAGGCCTTCTGTATCCTTATCCAGTCGCCCCACTGGAAACGGCTTAAACTTTTGTAATTCGTGAGATAGTAATTCAATAACCGTTTTATCTTGCTTATCTGCTGTAGCAGAAATCACACCAGAAGGCTTATGCAACATAATATATGTGTATTTTTGGTAATAAATCGGCTTTCCATTTACTGCAATACTATCATTGATTTCATCAACGTGAACGGAACTATCTTTGGCTAATTGACCATTTACCATAACGCATCGTTTTTTCAACAAAGCTTTTACTTCTTTCCTACTTCCCAATCCAGCATTGGCCAAAAATTTGTCAAGGCGCATAATAATACCCCCTATCACTTAAAGATTTTATCTAAAAACCGAACCCGATTTCCAAGCACCCGCTCTAATAATGTAGATGCATAAGCTAACCACAAGTAAACGAGCCCACCAACACTCACGCAGCCAATTAATGTAATTATCATACCTACTCGATTATTTGGAACGACCATACCTAATAAATATTTTCCTAAACTAATCGCCACACTCATAATTGCAATAAAAATGATAATTAATGTCGTTTGTTTTACTAATGGTTTATAAGAAAATTGAGCAGCTAAACGAATGCGCCATAGATTGAGGATAGTAGCAATACCTGCTGCTAATGCTGTCCCAAAGATAGCTCCTTTAGCACCAAACATATAAATAAGCTGTATGTTTAATAACACTTTTACGAGTACACCCGCAGATAAGCTAACTACAGCAAATCGCTGTTGGTTAACACCTTGTAATATGGAAGAGGTAACGGTGAATAGCCCGAAAAATAGACCAACAGGTGCATACCAAGCTAATAACTCACCAGAAATAGCAATTTTTTCTAATCCAAATAACGCTCCATAAGCTTCCGTGGATAATAATGATAGTCCACTAACTGCAGGCAAAATTAAAAACATAACAATTTGTAGTGCTTGGCTTATTTGATTTTTTAGCAGTTGCTTATTATTTTGTGTATATGCTTTGGTCATTGCAGGGAGAATAGCTAATGATAAACCTATTGCTATAGTTACAGGGATAATAACTAGCTTATGTCCATAGAAATTCACGACGGAATAGGAAAAAGACCAAATATCTCCCTCCCCATTAGCAACCATTGCTCTTTCAAACGTGAACTGATCAATTAATTGATATAACGGAGTAGCTAATCCAACTAATACAAATGGTCCTGCGTAACGAAATAATTCTTTAAACATATCGCTTGTGCTGATATCGTACATATATATTTGTTGCTTGCGTTGTTTATCAATATACGGCTTTCTTTTTTGCCAATAAATGTATAAGACAAGACAAGAAGCTACTGCCCCAAGAAACGCAGCAAAAGTAGAAAAACCGACAGCAGCAATGACTGATCCATTTAAGATATTTACAATAACGAATGATCCTGCCAAAATAAAAAAGATCCGTACAATTTGTTCGATGACTTGAGATATAGCTGTAGGCCCCATGGAATTGTACCCTTGGAAAAAGCCTCTCACAATGCTCATAGCCGGAATTAAAATCAAAGCAAAACTTACCATTTTAATAACAAAAGCGACATCAGATCTCGAGAGCTCGTCTGCATTTTCACTCGTAATCATTCCCGTTGCTAATAAATCCGCACTAAAAAAGAGGACCAAAAAGGCTATGATTCCAGTAGTAACCATTAAAGTCATTCCAGTACGGAACATGCGCATTCCTGTTTCATAATCTCCGACTGCATTATATTTGGAAACAAATTTTGATACAGCTAATGGTACTCCAACAGTTGAGAGACTAATAAATATGTTATAAGGAGTGTAAGCTAGTGAAAACAACGTACCTCCTGTTGCTCCAACTAAAGCATTAAATGGAATGACATAAATCATTCCTAATAGTTTAGAGAGAAATGTTGCTCCCGTTAGCAACATCGTTCCACGTACAATATTCGACATTTTTTCACCTGCATTATCTACATTTAGTAAAATCTTTACGATGTAATTTGTATTTCAAATTACACATATGCACTATTCTATCATATTTTTATTTATTTCTTCCGTATAAATAACAACATTATATTACAAATTAACTTATATTGTGCATTAAAACGTTGTTTTTGTTTATCGGCAGTTTTTATATGAGAATGGTTGTAATGACTTTTATACTATAAAACCTACGTTGTAGCCGTTTTTTCCTTTGCGTGGATAGATTCCCTTTTTACTTCCTATAGTGTAATAAAAAATTGTTTCTTTTTCTAGTTCATGGTACGATACCTAGCGGAAAGGAATGAATATCAATGTCCTATGACGTAACAATTATAGGTGGAGGGCCTTCAGGATTGATGGCAGCAATAGCTGCTGCTGAGCATGGTGCCAACACATTATTGATTGAAAAAGGAAAGAAGTTAGGGAAAAAACTGGCGATTTCTGGTGGCGGGAGATGTAATGTCACAAATCGACTTCCTCAGGAAGAAATTATAAAAAACATTCCAGGTAATGGAAAATTTCTATATAGTGCTTTTTCTGTTTTCAACAATTACGACATTATTGATTTTTTCACTACATTACAAGTACCTCTAAAAGAAGAGGATCACGGAAGAATGTTTCCAGTATCCAATCAATCTAAAACTGTAGTGAATGCGTTGTTAAGACGTTTAGACGAGCTAAATGTTAATGTGAAATTGGAAACTGCTGTAGAAGCAATCCATTACGATGAAAAAAACCATACTGTTATCCTTCCACATGGTAAAAAAATGCAATCTAAAGCTATTATTGTCGCAGTAGGAGGCAAAGCGGTCCCTTACACAGGATCTACTGGGGATGGATATGCATGGGCAAAAAAAGCAGGTCATACAATTACAGAGCTATACCCTACAGAGGTTGCATTAGTATCTGAAGAAGCATTTATTCGAAATAAATCATTACAAGGTATTTCATTACGTAATATTTGTTTATCTGTTCTTAACAAAAAAGGAAAAACAATTATTTCCCATCAAATGGACATGATTTTCACTCATTTTGGAATATCAGGGCCAGCTGTATTACGGTGCTCGCAATTTGTAGTAAAGGAGCTAAGAAAAGGGCGAAGCGAAGTGCCTATGGTATTAGATATTTTTCCAAATTCTACGGAGAAAGAACTTATGGATAAACTTTTGGATATGATTGACCAAGCTCCTAAAAAAACAGTCAAAAACTTATTAAAAGGGTTCGCCCCCGAAAAATTAATTATCTTTTTATTGAACCGTCACAACATGTACGAAGAACAAAAAGCTGGAAATTTATCCAAGCAATGGATTATGCAATTTATTCATGAATGCAAGCATTTTACATTTTACGTACATGGTTCACTTCCCTTAGAAAAAGCTTTTGTTACTGGAGGCGGTGTTTCCATTAAAGAAATAGTTCCAAATACCATGCAATCAAAAAAAACAGAACGATTATATTTCTGTGGAGAGATTTTAGATATTCATGGTTATACTGGTGGTTATAATATTACATCAGCACTTGTTACTGGTAGGTTAGCTGGTATAAACGCAGCTCTGGAACTACAAGCTGGCAATTGATACCTTGTATTAAATATTATGTTTCGCCGAATCTAATAATGTCTATAATCATTTCTAAGGGCAAAGAAAGGACGGATAATGGTGCAAAAAAATGGAATGTGGATACCAATTATCGCTTCGGTAGGTGTCGGTGCTGCAACATTTTATACAATGACGAAAAACAATCAAAATTTTGGTCAAACCATGCAAAAAATGATTCCTTTTGTATCACAAATGTCGAATTCCAATGCTGGAAGCAGTGGAGGTTCACAACAAATGGGTCCTTATGGAATGAGCTAAAAATAGGCAGAGCGCGCTAAATGAGGCGCGCTTTTAATTTGTTGTGGACTATTTAGATATCCTCACCTTACCTTATTTTTTTCTAATCAAGTGTAAACCGTCCCCAGTTCGATTAAAAGGCTAAATACAATGGTTTGTCTCAAAAGTATTCTCTAAAAAATCTGCGTTAAAAGCACAAGATATGACCGTTAACTATATATATTGACAAACTTAACAAAATATAATACAACAGAATGGTATTTTTTTTCTGATTATATATAATAGACTAATTTATATGTTTTGTGTAAAATAGAGTGTATTATATCAAGGAGGTTACTACAGTTGAAAGGTTTTGGATTACTAATACGTATTGTTATCGCTATTGCGTTAGGTATTACAATTGGATCGTTTGCAAATGACTGGTTTATCCGTGTTTTCGCAACATTCAATGATCTGTTCGGAAACTTTTTAGGTTTTATTATCCCGTTAATTATTCTCGGTTTCATTATCCCTGGTATCGGATCACTAGGTAAGGGCGCAGGGAAACTATTAGGTCTAACAGCATTTATTGCATATTCTTCCACAGTTATTGCTGGTATTGTTGCCTTTTTCTCTGCAAAGACCATTTACCCTAACTTATTAAGTCAGCAATCATTACAATCATTTTCTGATCCAACTAAAGCTTTAAGTAGTGGATTTATAGAGATTGAAATGCCACCACCTATGGGGGTTATGACTGCTTTATTACTAGCTTTTGTTCTTGGTCTAGGAATTGCCGCGATTAAAGGGGACACGCTTTACCAATTGTCACTAGATGTTAGAGACATTATTCATTTAGTAATTGAAAAAGTTATTATTCCACTATTACCATTTCATATTTTTGGTATCTTTGCTAATATGACTGCTGCTGGACAGGTGAGTACTATATTATCCGTTTTTGCTAAAGTCTTTGTAATGATCATTATTTTGCACTTACTTTACTTACTAGTACAATATACACTTGCGGGAACTTTAAGCAAGCAAAATCCTGTATCTATGTTAAAAACAATGGCTCCAGCCTATTTTACTGCGCTAGGAACTCAATCATCAGCGGCTACCATCCCTGTCACTTTAAAACACTCTAAAAAACTAAAAGTGCGGGAAAGTATTGCGGATTTCACGGTACCTTTGCTAGCTAATATTCATTTATCTGGAAGTACTATTACACTTGTAAGCTGTGCATTAGCTGTATTGTTCTTACAAGGTGAAGTTGCTACTTTTGGAAGTATATTTCCGTTTATTTTAATGCTAGGTGTAACAATGATTGCAGCTCCTGGAGTCCCAGGAGGTGCAGTAATGGCAGCAATTGGCCTTTTAGAAAGTATGTTAGGCTTTGATTCCGTAATGGTCTCACTTATGATTGCCCTTTATTTAGCTCAGGATAGTTTAGGGACGGCTTGTAATGTTACGGGAGATGGAGCAATAACATCTATAACGGACAGTCTAAGCAAAAATAGTAAGGCATTAAACAATAAAGAAGGCGTAGTTTAATCTTAACGTAATAAAACCAAAATACTTTAAGGTGCCGTTTTTCCTTACTTAAGTTACATAGTAATGAACTTTAAGAAAGGAAAAACAGCTCCTTTTATAATGGGCAAAAGAACTTTTTTTGCTATAAATTTTTTCTAACTCCTTTTAAACTTCTCGGCGCACTTTATCGAATGCCCAATACTTTTGCCACAAATATTGAAATCGATTTGCAATCATCAATGGATTGCCGAATGCTTTTATACAGCTTGTTTAAAGGATTTAGACAAATCCATCACGATTATTTGAACTTCACTCATATCACGTGTTTGTAAATACTCCTTGATATAAAGCTTTATCAAAAATATCATATTGCTTATTTTATATTCCATACTTCTACTTGTTTATCTTTTACCCAATAGATCTATGATAAGATGATATTTTATTATTTACCTTTTTGTCTGCAACTCAAGGTTATTAAAGCAGGGAGGACTGCGTGTTTTTTGGTCTTTTCCTGCACAAAGAAGTGCCACCACATTTAGTATAGAACCTAATTTCCTAACATATTAAAAAAACTGACTCGTGAGAAAATGAGTCAGTTTTTTTAATATAAGTTGCCTGGCGGCGTCCTACTCTTGCAGGGACAAAGTCCCAACTACCATCGGCGCTGGAGAGCTTAACTACTGTGTTCGGCATGGGAACAGGTGTGACCTCTCCGCCATTACTACCAGGCAAAGTTGC